>CAYMGW010000180.1:3480-5419 GCA_964390085.1 uncultured Tissierella sp. | reverse complement strand
TCACCTGTCCAAACTCCACCGACATCTTTGTGATGTAACATTGTCATAGAAAATGCAATAAGCTCATTATTATCATGAAATACAGGCGCTATCATAATTAAATCCTTAGTATGGTGACTTCCCAAAGATTCTCCACCAGCATATGGATGGTTGGTTAATATTATATCTCCAGGATTTAAATTCTCTTTTGAAAAATATTTTGTAAGTACAGTATTTAAACATGGTCCAAGGCAATTTAAATGGATCGGAATATTAGCCCCTTCAGCCAATAATCTTCCGTTGCCATCAAAAACAGCAGAGGAACAGTCCATCATCTCTTTTACAATAGTTGAGTAACTACTTCTAACCATAGTCGCCGACATTTGCTCAGCCACAGAACGTAAAGCATTATTAATAACTTCAAGCAAAATAGCATTAGCCATTTAATTCACCATCCTTATACATTAATATTTGTATACATAATAATATTTTTCATGTCGTCAATCTTAGCGATATGATTAGGGTATACAACTACGGTAGCACCCATTTCAGCTATTATAGCAGGACCTTCAATTGTTTCCCCAACGCTTAATGAATCCCTATTTATAATCGGTACATTGCATTCTCTGCCATCAAAAATAGCTATTCCTAGTTTTTTTTCTATTTTATTTACTTGTGAACTTTTCTTGATATCAGGTTTTATAGTAGTTCCGATTGCACTAACTCTATAATTCACAAATTCAATAGGATCTTCTTTCATACAGTGTCCATACGCTTGTTCATGAAGCCCATGGAAACTTTCAATCATATCGTCAATATCCTTTTCAGTTAAAGCTTTGAACGGAAGGGGAACACTTATTTCAAAAGCTTGCCCAAAATATCTCATATCACAAGTTCTTATTAGTAGCCTATTTTTCTCTGATACATTTTGTTTTTCAAGTCCATCATTCCCCTGTTTGTCTAATTCAATATATATATCATTTAATATCTCAGGGCTTATTTGTTCTTTTGTCATTAGCTTAGAATGAACATTATCACATTTTATATCAGATAGCACTAATCCAACTGCACTAAATGTTCCTGGTGAATAAGGAACAATAACTTTTGGAATTTCAAGCTCTTCAGCAAGCTTTCCTGCATGAAGCCCCCCTGCACCTCCAAAAGCTACTAGGGTAAACTCTCTAGGATCATATCCCTTTTGTACGGAAACAAATTTTATTGCTCTAATCATGTTAGAATTTACTACATCAATAACACCTTCTGCAGCTTTTATTACATCAAATCCCAGAGGGTCTGCAATATATTTACGTATAGCATTTTCAGTTTTTTCCATTGCATTATCCAAGTTTTCTTCAAATATTTCAGGTCTAATTCTTCCAGTAACGAGGTTTGCATCAGTAACGGTGGGTTTTTCTCCCCCTTTTCCATAACATACAGGTCCAGGTTCTGCTCCTGCACTTAAAGGACCGACCTTTAGCGCTCCGCCTCCATCAACCCATGCAATGCTTCCGCCTCCTGCTCCAATAAAACTAAGGTCAACTGTAGGAATGCTTATTGGATATCCTTCAATATGACTATCTGTAGTAAATTTCATTATATTGTCTTGAATTAATGCAACATCAGTACTCGTTCCACCCATATCAAAGGTAATGATGTTTTTTTCGCCTATTAACTTACTTATATAATTTGCTGCAATAATACCTGCAATAGGCCCTGAATCCGCTACTGAAACAGGTTTTGTCAATGCTGTATCAAATGTCATTATTCCAGCATTACCTTGCATCATATAATACTTTGCATCTATTTGGCTATTGTCCATTTCATTTTTAAAATCGACTAAATGGGAAGCCATACTTGGCATCATATATGCATTTATTACAGTAGTAGATGTTCTCTCATATTCCCTGAATTGAGGATTTATTTCAGCCGAAATTGAAACATAAGCTTCTGGCCATTCTCT
>CAYMGW010000180.1:2167-3470 GCA_964390085.1 uncultured Tissierella sp. | reverse complement strand
TCTATTTATAATTTCTTTTATTTTTATTTCATGATTAGGATTTGCATAGGAATGCATTAAACATACTGCTACAGCACGAATTTTCTTTTCTTTTAATCTATTAATAATTTCGATAACTTCATTTTCATCTAAAGGTTCAAGCTCCTGTCCTAAAAAGTCTATTCTTTCAGAAACTTCAAATCTTAAATTTCTTTTTATTAGGGGCTCTGGCTTATCCATGTTGATATCATAAATATTTTCACTTCTATATGCTCTTCCAATTTCCAAAACATCTTTAAAACCTTTAGTTGTTATTAATGCAGTTGCCTCATTAAGTTTCTGAGCAATCATATTTACGACTATTGTTGTACCATAAATCAATTCTTCGATTTCTTGAGGTTTCACTCCATATTTATCAACTATTTTATTTATACCTGTCTTAATGCCTTTAAGCAATTCCTTTGGAGTAGATGGAGTTTTAGTATAATATATCTTTCCTGTCTCAACATTTGTTAGAACAACGTCTGTATTTGTTCCACCAGTATCTATTCCTATTCTGAACATCTAATCACCTCGTTTTAATTATTTTTGTTGTTTAAATAATAATCTAATGAAGATCTATAAAGAGATCTTTCATAAATATTTTTACTTTTCTCATCAAGGTTAAGAGGACCTTTACTTAAAACTACATCCAAGAATGGTGTTATTAATCGACCATATACTTTCATACAATCCTTTGCATCGACACCAGGCCAAGCATTGCAGCTTACTACCAACCTTCTGTTTTTACTATTGATTGTTTTGGGTATATCGTTATACATATCATCGTCAACTTCTATGACATATTTATCTAATGTCCCCGTTGGAATTCCTTCAATTCCTTTAACTTGTATAGGCGAAATACTATCATTGTAGGGATCAGCAGTCAGATCAAGTATTACAGCATAGTCAGGCAAATAATTAATCAACTCATTTCTTATTATTATTTTAGTAGGATCAGGTCTTTTACTAGCATCTACAAGTATATCAGATTCTTTTATAATTGTTTTTAAATTTTCAAAATTTTGAGTTATATTTCTCGGAATCATATGCACTATAAGACCTCTACCATTATCTTCCGAAAGGAATTCTTTATCGCTATATTCCTCAAAAGCCTTGGCACAATTAGCTGAAACAGCACCCATACCTATAATAGTAATATTGATTATCTTATTCTTCGTATTTTTAAAATTATCGGTTTGTTTTTTTAATTGCTCGAAGGCTATTCGAGAACCAGCTCTTGATGTTCCACGGTAATTTACCATAATTCTTTGGTTTTCATCAT
>CAYMGW010000180.1:1881-2157 GCA_964390085.1 uncultured Tissierella sp. | reverse complement strand
ATTTTCTTTTGTCTAAGGATATTATTTCTTGTCTCTCTAGTCTCATAATGAAGCATAGAAATTAATGATGCACCTTCATTGATAAGATTAAGTTCATCTATTTCAGGAGCTCGCAAAACTACTATTAAATCCTTTTTATACACCTCATCATGAGAAGTGAATATGATATTTTTATTTTTTTGAATATAATCTTCTGGAACATATCCCAAATCTTTTCCATAGCCATCTTCCAAAAAAATTTCAACATCATATTCATTTAAATCCTCAAATAATTCT
>CAYMGW010000180.1:0-1871 GCA_964390085.1 uncultured Tissierella sp. | reverse complement strand
CCATATACATCCCTCCTATTTATAAAATTTTGTTTTCTACAATCTATAACTAGCAAAAACCATGCCATATTAATTCCATAAATTTAATGTTGAAATTTCAACATTTATTAGAAAGAATAATTTTAATTTTCAGATAATCACTGTTGCTAATTGTGAACATGTTGCTTTAAAGCAACACTAAATTGTAAATTTACATAACAAATGCTATTTCATACAATGATTTCTATATATAAGCCCATGTTACAGTTGTTAAATCGCAACACTTTTTTTGAATTTATATTGAGAATATATATTTATATGGTACAATGAGGACAAGAATATGTTGTTGAAATGAAATAGAGAGGATGAATTTTTATGGAAAATATTAATTTTTTTGAAAGACTGACAGACAGTTCCCTTACATTGAATGAATATGAAACTAGGTTAGCTGAATATATAAAGGAAAATTATAAAAAAATATCTTTCTTAGATATGATGGATATTTCCAAAATAACATCTATAGATCCACAACATATAACATCATATATCAATAAAGTAGGATTTAATGATTATGAGAGTCTAAGAAATTTTATTAGGGAATATGCCATGTTAGAATTAAAATCTACAGATAGATTTGAGTTTTCTTTAATTAATGTAAATCCTAAAATCAATAACATAAAAAATCTGATAATTAATAAAGAAATATCAAATTTGAATAAAATGATGGAAAATTTTGATGAGGCCATATTTTATTCAATAATAGAAGAAATATACCAAGCTCCAGAAATTATTATTGTTGGAACTAGAAGTTCAAGTGTGGTTGCAATTTATGCTGAGCAAATGTTTAATAAATTAGGTAAGAAAGCTACAAAAATAATATCTGACGGAACGGATAACTTTAATAAGTTTTCTTTATTTGATCATAATGCAATCGTCATTTCTATTGCATTTGCCAGATATCCAAAAGAGACTATAAGGGTAACAAATTTCTTTAAGAAAAACAATTTTAAAATTATATCTATAACTGACAATATAATGTCTCCACTAACACCTTTATCTGACATTACTTTTACTATACCTTGCGAATCAATATCAATAACAGATTTTTATGCCACTCCTTTTAGTGTAATAAACATTATTATAGTTCTTTTAAGTCAGTTGGATAAGGAAAGTTCCATTAGTTACCTTAATAAATTTGAAACAACTGCAAAAGATTATGGATTTTATTTTTAGTATTAATATTAAATAAAAAACATAGGGGGGAATCTGCATGGATAAATATCATAGCTATGTATTGTATGACGAGGATAATTGTGCAACGATACCTAAGGATTTTAATAAATATAAAACTGAAAATATTATTAGTATAAACGATAAAATGAAAGGCCTTATAAGTCTATGTTTGAGAGTAGCAAAGTCAGATGCTCCTGTTTTAATTACTGGAGATTCAGGTGTTGGAAAAGAATTACTGTCAGCATTAATACACAATAATAGCAATAGAAGGAAAGAACCATTTGTTAAAATAAATTGTGCATCAATAGTGGATGGTTTAAAGGAATCAGAATTTTTCGGATATGAAGCAGGTTCTTTTACTGGAGCATCAAGGTTTGGGAAAAAAGGTATTATTGAACAATCACAAAATGGAACCTTATTTTTAGATGAAATCGGAGAAATGTCTCTGAATTTACAATCAGCACTTTTAAGGGTGATTCAGGACGGAAAATTCATGAGGGTAGGCGGCTATAAAGAAATTAAATCAGATGTACGCATTATATGTGCAACAAATAAAAACCTTAAAAACTTGGCCAATCAAGGATTGTTTAGAAACGACTTGTATTTTAGACTCAATGTTATACCAGTTTTTATACCTCCTCTATCAGAAAGAAGAAATG
>CAYMGW010000179.1:0-5423 GCA_964390085.1 uncultured Tissierella sp. | reverse complement strand
GTGGGTATATAGAAGAAAATGATATAGTTATATGTGGGGATAGAAAAGATGCCCAAGAACTTGCAATTAATAGCAATACTTCTTTGATGATTGTAACTGGAAATGTTAAAGTAGAAGAGGAAATTATAAATCTAGGAGAAAAAAGGGGGATAACCATAATATCTACACCACATGATACTTTTACAACATCAAGACTAATAACTCAATCCGTACCTATTAGCCATGTAATGTCTAGAGACAATCTAGTGACATTTACACTTGATGATTTAGTAGATAATGTAAAAGAGCAGATGTCTCAAACTAGATATAGATCCTATCCAGTAATAGATGATGATAATAACAATAAGGTAGTAGGGTTAATATCTAGATACCATCTAATATCAAGTATGAAGAAAAAGGTAATTTTAGTTGACCATAATGAACGTAGTCAATCAGTTGATGGTTTAGAAGAATGCGAAATATTAGAAATTATAGATCACCATAGAGTGGCAGATGTATTTACAGGTAATCCAATATATTTTAGAAATGAACCTGTAGGAAGTACATCTACAATAATTGCCTCAATATTATTTGAAAATGGTAGAAGACCTTCAAAGAAAATGGCAGGGGTATTAGCAGCAGCCATAATCTCTGATACTTTATTATTTAGATCTCCTACATCAACCAATGTAGATAAGATGATATTAGAAAGGTTGGCAAGAATTGCAGATTTAGATGTAGAAAAATTTGCTATGGAAATGTTTAAGGCAGGGACTTCCTTAGTTGGAAAAACACCACAAGAACTACTTAGTCAAGACTTTAAGACCTTTACTATAGATGAAGACAAGATAGGAGTTGCTCAAGTATATACAATGGATCCAGATAGCTTGAATGATATGAAATCTGACTTAATTTCATTAATGGAAGAAAGAGCAGAAGAACGAGGGTATTCAATATTTATACTAATGCTAACAGATATATTCAATGAGGCTTCAGAAATGGTAGTAGTAGGACATAATAAAGAATTAGTGGCAAAATCATTTGGCAAGAATCTTGTTAACAATTCCTTCTATGCACCTGGAGTACTTTCAAGGAAAAAGCAAGTGGTTCCGCCAATTACAAATACTTTGACAAATATTAAGGAATTATAAGATAAAAATAAATTAATTTTTATTAAAAAAGCATTTAATCGAATGATTAAATGCTTTTTGATTAATTTTCTCCCTGAAAATATCGAGAATATATGTCTATGATTTACTTTCTAACTTCTACTTTTTCACATATATTTTCTAATAGAGGAATATCAAAAGTTAGTTTTTGAAAAATACCCGTTAAAACAATAATAACAGCTGGCAAAAGCAATGTTGTATGAATATTTATCATATTGTTATTAACCATATGTACTAAATAAAATCCAATAACTGAACCTAAAGGGAAGCCAATCCAACGCAAAATCCAAAATATAACAATGTTCCAATTACCTTTAGCAATATTTATTCCAATATCAGTAGCTGGACCAGTCAAATGTGTTGTGCGGTTTATTGCTGTCAAGCTAGTAGCTGCATTTTGACCACCCATAGCCATTGGAATAATAATTGTAGCAATAGTTATATTACTTAAATTAACAGGAAAAGCTGCTATTGCAATAAGTATACCTGTTAAACACAATCCACCAGTTAATCCTATTTTTCTGGTTATTACTGTAGAAATACAAGCTCCAATTATAAATGCTAGAATTACTACTAATACACATATAAATGCTCCCAAATCTCCTTTAAACATACAATAACCTAAAATTATACCTCGTCCTGTCATGAAAGCAGGACTTTCATTTAAAAAAAGTTTTATTCCAACAGTATCAATATATCCTGCCATTGTTACAAGAATGAAACCTACAATATTAATTTGCGCTGAAATTTCAAGCCTCGACTTACCAATCATTCATTACTACACTATCCTTTCATTTATAACTATATCATTTATATTTTACAGCGTCCGTCTCAAAGTGTCTATAATATTATGACAAAAATTTACAGTAATCAGATGATCATTATAGCCTTTTATTTAGAGTTCATCAGTATTTGAAGATAATATTTAATTGTGAAAATTTGTTTATAGTGAAGAATAAAAGAATATTTTGAAAAAAGAAGGAGTTTGAGAGAAAATGTAGAATAGTATTATGGTAAGAAAAGATAAAATAATTAATGGTAGAGTATGGGAACAGTTCTTATGCTAATCAAGTTTTAAGTGCAATATAGATGAAAATAGAATGTTTCCTTCTTTCCTTTGCTACACATTTACTAGAAGCTGGAACTGATATCAGATATATTCAAGAATTACTAGGACATAGTAGTTCAAAAACTACTGAAATATATACTCATGTATCAAAGAATAGTATAAGAAAAATAAGAAGTCCTTTGGACGACATATTTTAGTGGAAAGGAATTTGAGGTATTCCCGAAATGAGGTTCGGGAATGCAGAAGTTATAGGACATCAGCGTACAAATCCGCTACAGGTGGATGTTATTATTCAGGGGATTTAAGATAGCATATTAAGGAGGAAAATCGGATGTTTAGCAATTATTGGATTGGTGAAAAGGTAAGGCTTCGTGCTGTAGAGTTAAAAGATATCGATAGTTTTTTCAAAGCAGGGTTTGAAGCAGATACAGATTTAGATAGATTTTGTGATGAGGTTCATTTTCCACAGTCAAAAGAAAAAATGCGAGAAAGGTTAGAAAATGTGATTAAAAAGGAATCGCAAAGCGATGATTTTAAGTGGATTATTGAGGATATAAATGGTAATCCAGTAGGCAATATAAATACATTTGAATGTAATAAAAGAGTAGGTACATTTAAATATGGTATCGGATTGGAAAAGTCTTATTGGGGAAATGGTTATGCAAAAGAAGCAATCAAAATTGTATTAAGATACTACTTTAGAGAATTAAGATATCAGAAAGTTAATGCATATGTCTATTCCTTTAATGAAAGGTCATTGAAACTGCATGAATCGTTAGGATTCCAACAAGAAGGTAGGCTACGAAGGATGGTTTATACTAATGGTAAATTTTATGATGAAATATATTATGGTATGACTTCTGAAGAATTTGATTTGATAGACATCCCGAAAGCTTTATAGGTAAAAGGGGACTTGTTTAATTCTTGATAAATAGTAATTTGAAAGAGAGTGATATATATGAGATTAGAAACTGACAGAACAGTTCTTCGTCATTTTGAAGAGAAGGACTTAGAGGATTTATATGATTATTGTAGTCAAGATGGTGTTGGAGAAATGGCTGGATGGAAGCATCATAGTAACATGTTAGTATCAAAAGAAGTATTACATAGAAATATTGAAAATAATAACATTTTTGCAATAGAAAATAAAGAAAATGGAAAAGTGATTGGTCATATAGCAGTAAACAGCGATTCTGAGAACGGAAGAGAAGATACAAAAGAATTGGGATTTGTACTGAATCATAACTACCAGAATCAAGGAATAATGACAGAAGTAATTTATCAGGTTCTGGATTATCTATTTTCTAAGGAAATAGAATATGTATATGCTTGTTGTTTTCAAAATAATAAATCGTCTAAACGGTTGATTGAAAAATGTGGTTTTACCCTTGAACAAGAAGGTACATTCTATTCAGAATCGCTTAATAAAACTTTTAAATCATTTGAGTATGTTTATAGTAAAATTGATTGGCAATTACAGAAGAAACATTGATAAATTCCAATTTGTAAAGTTGGGTAAAATGAGCATCTATCACAATTAGATAAATTAGAATTTGAAGGAGGCATTAGAATGAAATTGCTATATAAAGACCCAGGATATTATTATTCTACAGAATCAATTTCAGAGTTTATAAAACAGGATGAATATTGGAATAAACCAATTTTTCATTTCTTTCCTGAATTATTAAAGTTCAAAGGTTTATTTACTAAGAGTAGTGATAATAGGAATATTGTTGAAGAAATTTCAGGAACAGTTTTTGAATTGTATAAATCAAGGGAAAAAGAAATACAAAATAAAATTATCTCATATCAAGAAAATTGGAATCGTCACGAAAAACTAATTAATGAGCGTTTTTCTTCAATATTTGGATTTGATACTAGGAAGGTTTTCAATAATCTAGTATGTAATATAACATTAAATCCCATAAGCCCTAGATACTTAAAGGAGCATGTTTTTGATGTATTTTATATGAATAGTGATAAGGGTGCAATAGGTTCTGCTTTACACGAGATTGTTCATTATTTATGGTTTTATTTATGGAATCAAAAGTATAAGGATTCATATGAACAATATGAATCTCCTAGTCTAACTTGGATTTTAAGTGAAGCTGTGGTAGAACAGATTTTGAGAGATGAAGAGTTTAATAGAATTAATCCCTATCATAAAGATGGAAATGCCTATTCTTACTTTTACAATATGATTATTAAAGGTAGACCATTATATGATTATCTAGATGAAATATATAAAAATAATTCTATAGATAAATTTATGGATAAGAGCTATCAATTTATGGTAGAAAATGAAGAAGAAATAAGAAGTCAAATGCTATAAAATAATTTAATTATCAAAACGAATTCTTAATATTTATATTATTTATATTGAGTGTTGAAATAAAAAAGAAAATTTATTATGTTGCGCATCAGTAGATAAATGTCCAAGACTAAGGAGGGATTATTTTGAAGGAACTAGAAAGGGCAATTGAATTAAGGAAAGAAGGAAAACTAAAAGAATCAAATAAAATCTTAATACATCTTGTAAATGAATATCCCAATGACTCAATAATTAATTATCAGTGTGCATGGAGCTTTGATGCTCTGGGTTTAGAAAAAAATGCAATACAGTATTACGAAAAGGCTATTTCAATAGGATTACCTTATGATGAATTGCGAGGTGCTTATTTAGGTTTAGGAAGTACCTATAGAGCATTAGGCCAGTATAAAGAATCAAAAGAGGTATTTAAAAAAGGTTTAGCTAAATTTCCACAAGATAGGGCCATGGAAATTTTCTATGCAATGACTTTATATAATTTAAAAGAGAATTCTAAAGCAATGGAAATTTTACTGAATATTATTACTCAAACATCTTTAGACAATGATATAAATAAATATAAGAGAGCAATAGAATTTTATTCTGATAAGTTGGATGAAGTATGGTAGTTTTAATGAACATTTTTTATATTATGCGAAGAATTATAGGGAAAAGACATCGCCACATCTTATAACAGTGTATTGCGCAAGGGTGCACTAGGGCGCAATCATAGGGCATTGTGCACCACATCCCTTCGCTGAGAGCAAAGCTCCGACAGGGGTTTTATCTTCTTGGTTCAGTTCAGGGATGTCGTAAATACTAGGACGTTAGGTGCAATACCACCTTTGGTTTTTAGGGTAGGTCAAAGAGGTCAGATTAGGGAGGAATAAGATTTATG
>CAYMGW010000178.1:927-5473 GCA_964390085.1 uncultured Tissierella sp. | reverse complement strand
ATTTTTATAGGCAGTTCAAAAGGTTCAATTATAGTACCGTCTATCTTTTTTATCTCCCTCTGAAAACATATATTAATTTCTATTAAGTCATGAATATCATAACTAGATGGATTTATGGTCGCTTTATTATTAAATCCATAAGTTATGACTATTGGTTTTATATTGTCACTTAATAGATTAGTCCATTTCTCTTCATCACTATTTATAATTATATATCCTGATTTACTAAATAATTTATGCAATCTCTGATTTTCATAGTCCCCAGGACTTAAGAAAGTATGGATAAGTATATTAAAATCAAAGCCAATATCTTCTATAGGAGATATTAAATTAGATTTTATATCAACTATCATGATATTGTTATTTCCTTTGTTCAATACTACCATACTTTCGAATTTATTCTCATAATAAATTGTGTAATTAGACATATTAAGGATTTCTTTTAATAGTTTGAAAGTTGTTCTTTCTTTGGAATCTTCTACTATTCCGATTATTATCATTTGTTGTCCTTTCACCATATCCCCTCAAATCATTGTCTATTTTACTAATATCTGTCTTCCGGTATTATCCAATATAAAATTTTCCTTATATATTAATTCAGAAATAGGTACAATTTCATAGCCACTTTCTTGCAATCTTTCTATAACTAAAGGCAGATATTCTTTAATATATTTTGCATTGTTATGAAACAATACAATAGAACCATTTCTTACATTTCTTGTTACTCTATCAACTACTGACTGTACCCCTAGCTCCTTCCAATCAAGAGAATCAACATCCCATTGGATTACATAATAACCATTTTCCCTACAAGTACGAATAACCGAATCATTATAATCACCAAAAGGTGGTCTAAACAATGTTGGTGCCCTACCAATTAGTTCTTCAATTTTTTCTCCAGTTATATTAATTTCTTCTGCCATCTTTTCTTGACTTAATCCAGTCATATTAGGATGTGTGGTTGAGTGATTACCTACATCATGCCCTCTTTTAGCAATTTCTTTTACATCATCTGGATATTTGTCTACCCAAAATCCTACTAGAAAAAATGTGCTTTTTACATTATATTTATCTAGTGTCTCCAATATATAGTTGGTATATTCATTGCCCCAAGCTGCATCAAAGCTTATAGCTATTTTCTTCTCTGGCGTCTCTACGCTATATATAGGTAATTCCTTAGTTGGGGAAAATACGGCTGTGATATTTCCTGTAGTTTTAACAGTAATATAAACTAAAAATACTAATGCTACACATAAAACTATTAACAATCTAACAGTAATATTAATATCATTCCTATAATATCCATTTCTCATTAAATCACCTCCAAGCACTTATATAATATAATTTATTCGGGAATTTAATTTATATTACTTAGAAAATAATTGTTAATTATGAAAAAAGATCCTTCCCTTCCCCCAGGATGACAATTAATCAGTCATTCTGAAAAAAGTGAAGAATCTTTTCTTATTTTCCGTATAAGTATAACTCTTTACCATATAACTTTTCTAAATCTATTGTTTCTTCCAAAATCTTCGGTACAGTAATAACTTCTTTCACACCGTCTGATATATATCTTTTCCCTGGATTCTTATCAAAATACTCTAACCAATTATACAACCCAACATTATCTACCTTTGTTTCAGATGCTCTAATTCTAGGTAATGATAAAGGATTAAATTTATTAGATATGGGTGATTGGGATGGATTCCAACCTACATTTAATATGGCTACATTTTCGTAGTCAGTGCCATCAAAACTGCCTTTCTCTAAATACTTTTCTAAATCCTTATCCTTTGGCCTTTCTCCATAGCAAAGGGCATAAGTATCTACTTTATATTCTGATATTACCTTGTTTATAGCACTTACCTGCTTAGCTATAACTTCCTGTATTACATCTTTGTTGTCTATTTTTTTCATGCCTCTATGATCAATGGTATGATTTCCAATATCATATTCATTCTCGACTAAATAGTTCAATTTATATTCTAAAAACTCTGGCTGTCTAAAGACATTGTTTCCAAATACAAAAAATGTTGCAGTAGATTTAAAATCTGGATATTCTTCTCTAAAGGATTCTAATATCCCAATAGCTGAATCAGGGTCTATAATATCTTTACCATTCTCATCCTTTATAATTCTAAAATTGTTCTCATTTCCATCATCAAAAGTAATTACCACAGGTGTCATACCTGCTTCTATATCCATATCATTATTTATAAATCTCTTTAAGCTTACAGGTCTATATCCTTTTTCATAAAGTGTTAATAAATCTTTTCTAAAATTCTCAGGAGTCCTTGTCCATTCTGCCTCTTCTTCACCTATATTATGATACATCAGGATCATCACTTCTCCTGCCTCATTAGGTTTTAAAGACAAATCTATTAACTCTTTTTGATCTTTTATTTCTTTTATTTCTTCCTCTTCTTGCTCATATACACTATCCTCAACTATATTGTTTATAGGGGTATCCCTTTCTAAATTCTCCTTATTTATATCTTTTTTACAACCAGTAAAAATTAATAGTAAAAAACAAGATAAAATAAAAATAACTTTTTTCTTCAATTTCATTTTTTTATCCTCTGTATATTTTATTTTTTTGTCTATTGTAATTATACAATAAAATAAGCCTAAAACAAAATTAAATTATAATTATTGACCAGATTGACTATATTTATACAGTTTAAAATTAATTTCCAGAATAAATATTTTTGAAAAGGTTATATTAATATTACAACAACAAAGTAAGTTGTTGAAAAAGGAGGTTTGTCAAATGGCTAATAACAATAATAATAGAATAGTTGTTCCAGAAGCTAGAGCAGCCTTAAACCAAATGAAATTAGAAATAGCAAGTGAACTAGGCATGTCAAATTATGATAGTATGGATAAAGGTAATTTGACTTCCAGACAAAATGGATATGTAGGCGGATATATGGTAAAAAGATTAGTTGAGTCTGCTCAAAACCAACTTGCAGGAAAATAACATTGCCTGAAGAATAGCTTTAAAATGGAGAAGTGGAATTCCACTTCTCCATTTATTATGATATAATATAGAGATGCATTACATGAAAAGAGGTGTTAAATAATGTTTATTGAAAACACTGAAGAATTAGCACAAAATAAACTACTTTTGCTATACTTAATAAAATCATCTCCTACTGCTTTCACTAATAGTGAAATAACTGAATTTGTCCTAGAAAAAAATTACATGAATTTTTTTGTAGTTCAACAATATTTAAGTGAATTAATTAAATCTCAATTTATAGAAATAATAAATAAGGATTCTAAAGAAATATATATTATTTTGGAAAAAGGTGAAATAGCTCTATCTTATTTTGAGGATAGAATATCTAATAAAATTAAAGAAGAATTAAATAAAGAATTTAGTGAAATCGAAAAGAAAAATAAAATTGAAACTCAAGTAGTTGCTGATTACTTTGAAAAGGAAAATAATCAATACGTCGTAAATATAAAATTAATGGAAAATGAAGAAACTTTATTTAGCTTGTATTTAGATGTGTCCACAAGAAAACATGTTGAGTTAATTTGTAATAGATGGAAAGAAAATCCAGAATTTATATATCAAAATATAATTAATATCCTTACAAATGAAAAAACAACTCCATTAGAGTAGGAGAACCCCATTAGGTTCCTTTCCTACTCTAATATTGTCTATTATTTGATTCCTTGATTCATCTATTATAGTTAAATCATTATTTAGTATATTAGCTATATAAAGATTCTTTTGTCCATCCCATTTAATATTGCTTGGCATCCCACCTAAGTAAGTTTTAGTAATATTTACTTCATTATCTATGAATACCTTATAAATATATCCATCTTCTATATTAGAAAGGTAAAATACTTTTTTTCCTTTTATTTTAACAAAATTAGCAAAAATTCCTTTTAAATCTATGCTCATCATAGTCTTATAATTTTCTATTTCTAGTTCTGATAAATTACAATAATTCATAACACCATTATTAATATAAGATAGGACAAATAGTCTTTTGTCTTCTATAGCTATTTTTACTGGCTGCTTACTCAAAATTATAGATGATATTTTTTCACTATTTAAATCCAAAACATTTATTGTATAGCAATTACCATTTGCAATAAAAAGCTTTAAACCATCCTCATCTATTTGAATATCTGTAGGCCTCTCCCCTACAGATATATCCTCTATTAATGAAAATGTCTTTTCATCAACAATAGATATGGAATTAGAATCGCTATTGGCAACATATATTTTTCCCATAAAGCTCTTTATACAGGTGGGATTTCTTCCTACTTTGATAAATTCCAATAATTTAATTTTTTCTAAATCTATTTTCATAATGGAATTGTCATAAGAGTTTGCAATATATATAAATCCTCCTTCTCCAATATCCATATCATATGGTCCCAACTGGTTATTTTCCTGAGTTGAATTGTCTCTTTTTTCATCAATAAGTTTAGACAGAAAAATAGTTTTTAAGCTAGAGTTGTCTTTCAAGGTTAAACTATCTTCACCTGTATTAGCTATTAGTATTTTACGGTAATCCAATAT
>CAYMGW010000178.1:0-917 GCA_964390085.1 uncultured Tissierella sp. | reverse complement strand
TCTAAAAAAACTACCATAGCCTAAGCTATAGTAGTTTTATTAAAGTTCTTACTTCTCCTATTAGATATAGTGAGCCACCAAATACTATCATATCGTCTTTCTCTGCCAATTCCAAAGTCTTTTCTATGGCCTTTTTTATATCTTTTTCTATAAAAATATTTTTATTATATTTAGATATTTCATCCGCTAAGTCCTCTGCATTTAGTTTCCTAGGCATATTAACTTCTGTAACTACAATTTGGTCTGCCATAGGAGCTAATAATTCAACCATATGAGAAGAATCCTTATCCTTTAATATTCCCAATCCTAGTATTAGTCGTCTATACTTAAATAAACTAATAGCTTTCTTTAATTGGCCGATACCTTGTACATTATGAGCTCCGTCTATTAAAAATGTAGGATTTCTTCTCATAACTTCAAGTCTCCCAGGCCATTTAGTTTTAATTAATCCTTCTCTTATTTCCTCTTCAGAAATATCTACTAAGCCTTTCTCTTTTAAAATCAATAAAGTTGTTAAAGCTAAAGTAGCATTATATATCTGATACTCACCTAACATGGAGATATTTATATCCTTCATATTTACCTCTCCATAATGGAAATCAAAACTAGCTCCAGAATCAGATATTTTTTTTACTGTAATATTTTCCATTGGACATAAGTGAAAATCAGCATTTTTTTCCTTTGATACTTCTTTTATAACCTTTAATGCCTCTTCATCTTGAGGATAAGAAACTACTATACCATTGTCCTTTATTATTCCTGCCTTTTGATAAGCAATCTTACCTAAAGTATCGCCTAAAACATCTATATGGTCATAATCTATAGTTGTGATAACTGATGCCAAAGGTGAAGAAATAATATTAGTAGAATCATATCTGCCACCTAGTCCAACTTCCAGTACACAAAAGTCTACCTTT
>CAYMGW010000177.1:0-5473 GCA_964390085.1 uncultured Tissierella sp. | reverse complement strand
AATATACCAGATATTGCAACTCTTTTATATGGTAAGGTAGACCTACCTTTTAATCTTACATCCATAGAGCCTTGCAATGCTTCTATGGCACCTTCTATGGTTTCATCTACAATTTTTTTCCCAATTAAATAATCTTCGACTTCAATTTCTCTCATAGGATATTTGCCCAATGCTCCACTGGCAACTCTAAGGGATTTAATCTCTTTTTCATCATCAAATTCACTTAAAGCAGCTAATGTCAGTCTTGATATGGCCAAAGCCTTTCTGAGACCTAACTTAGCAAAGGTAAGAATCTGATTTTTCTTCGGCTTTATAAATTTAATTTCCGATATAATTTCATTTTCTTTTAGAGGATTATAATAATAATCTTCTAAAGGTATTTCTCGTACCCCTTCTATACTAACAAGTTTTACTGTACTGCCTAAAGCTATTAAAGGTGGTATTGAATCAGCTGCTGCAGAGCCATTTGCAATATTTCCCCCTATGGTCCCTTTATTTCTTATCTGGGGAGAACCTACCATTCTACATGCCTTGTATAATCCATGTAAATTCCCTTGAAACAAAGGATTCTCAACTATTTCAGTAAAGGTAACCCCTGCACCTAAAGTAATATATTCGCCATCATCCTCTATTTTTTTCAATTCCTTCACTTTGGCAATATCTATTAGCACTTTTGGTGATATTTTCTCACTCCTTAATGCAATTATTATATCTGTTCCTCCTGCTATGAGCTTTGCATCTCCTTTATATTTCCCAAGTAATCCTGTTGCTTCCTCAATGCTTTTACAATTATAAACTTTTTCTAAGGTCATATTTACACCCCTTATAGGATTCTTTGTTTTAAAAAGCCGCCTCCATATAGAAGGCGGCCAATTATTACATAAATATTGTTTTAGCTACGAACAATACAGCCAAAATATACATTACGAATGAAACATCTTTAGATTTTCCAGTTAATGTTTTTAATATTACATATGAAACCATACCGAATACAATACCTTCTGCTATACTATATGCAAATGGCATCATAACGATTGTTAAGAATGCTGGTATAGCTTCTGTAAAGTCATCTAAGTCGATATCTTTTATTGGACTCATCATGAAAAGACCAACTAAGATTAATGCTGGTGCCGTTGCTGCCCCTGGAATCATTCCGAATAATGGTGAAAGTACTAATGCTAGTAAGAACATTACTCCTGTAGTTAAAGCTGTAAGTCCTGTTCTACCACCTTCAGCTACCCCTGAAGCAGATTCAACATAAGTAGTTACAGTAGATGTCCCTAAACAAGCACCTACAGTAGTTCCTATAGCATCTGCTAATAAGGCTTGTTTTACCTTAGGTAATTTACCATCTTTATCAAGCATATTAGCTTTTGAAGATACACCTATTAAAGTACCTATAGTATCAAATATGTCAACAAATAAGAATGAAAACATTACTATAAGCATGTCAAAGGTGAAAACTTGAGTCCACTCAAATTTGAATGCTACATCTTTAAGTGATGGAGGCAGTGAGAATATCTTTAAGAAATCTCCATTAGGCATATAGCTAACTCCCATTGGTATACCAATTATTGTAGTGATTAATATACCAAAGAACAACGCCCCCTTAACCTTTTTAGCTAATAGGAAACCTGTTATAAGAAGACCAATTAATGCTAACAATGGTGCTCCTTTAGTTAAATCGCCTAAACTTACAATTGTTCCACCTTCAGCTACAACTATACCTGAATTTACAAAACCTATTAATGCTATAAATAGTCCTATACCTACTGATACTGCTTTCTTTAAATTCATAGGAATTGAGTTGAATATAGCCTCTCTTACACTAAAGAATGATAGTAATATAAATATAATCCCTTCTATAAATACCGCTGTAAGAGCAAATTGCCATGAGTGATTCATACCAAATACCACTGAATAAGTAAAGAATGCATTAAGGCCCATACCTGGTGCTAGTGCAAAAGGATAGTTTGCCATAAATGCCATCATTAAACAAGCTATGGCTGATGAAATTGCAGTGGCTGTAAATACTCCCCCCTGATTCATACCTGTTTCTGCTAACATTCCTGGGTTTACTGCTAAAATATAAGCCATGGTCATAAAAGTAGTAACTCCAGCTAAAATTTCTGTTTTTACATCTGTGTTTTGTTCTTTTAGCTTAAATTGTTTTTCAAAGAAACCAACGTTTGAAGCTCTTTCACTAGACATAATACTCCTCCTTATATTTTATTTTTAAAAAACTGTCCTCCTTTCTTTAAAATCTCTCTATTTAGTTATTATACTAAATTTTTAGGGATAACTGTAGTATATTCTTAATTAATAACAGGAGGTAGAATTTTAAAATTATTTACGTCTATAAGTCCTTTATCAGTTATCTTCCAAGCTGGACTTGTAGATAATGCCAAGAATGACAGATGCATCAGTGGTGCATGAATTTTACATCCTAGCTCTTTAGTTATTATCCTTTCAAGTTCAGCTATCTTTTCAGATACCTGATGTCCGTCTAGTTCGTCAGTTATAAGTCCTCCAACTGGTAACCTCATCTCAGATAAAATTTTCCCCTTATTTGCGATTGCTATTCCCCCACCCATTTCAATTACTGCATTTACTGCAATAGTCATATCCCTAATATTTGTTCCAGTGACTAATATATTGTGAGTATCATGAGCAACTGATTCTGCAAAGGCTCCTTCTCTCATTCCAAAGCCTTTGACAAAGGCTTTACCTATATAGTTTGTACGGTTATATCTTTCTACACAAGCTATATATAGAGTGTCCTTAGATATGTCTGCTTCAACTATTCCCCTATTAACCCTTAAGGTTTCTTCAGATTTACCAGTTAAATTTTGATCTGGTATAACCTCTATACATCTTACCCTTGCTTGTGAGCCTTCTGCTTCTATTTCTAAATCTTTTTCAGAAATAGGACCTATTTTAACTGAATTTTTCACTTCTTTAGGATAAGTGTATCTAGGTAAGTCTATTAGAAGTTCGCCTTTTGATGCAACTAATTTACCCTTTAAAAATACTCCCGCTATAGTCATCTCATATATATCGTCTATTATAGCTATATCTGCTTGTTTTCCTGGTGATAAAACTCCCACATGGTCAAATCCAAAATATGTGGCTGGATTTATTGTAACCATTTGAATGGCTTCTGCAGGACTTACTCCTTGTTTTATTGTTCTTCTAACTATTTCGTTCATATGCCCTACTGTCTCTAAGTCTGCAGCTACCATATCATCGGTAGCTAATATACATCTTCTTGAGTCCATTCCTTCTTCTGTAACAGCTCTAATACATTCAGCCATATTCTTCTGGGTAGAGCCTTCCCTCATAAAAAGATAAACACCTTGACGAAGCTTCTCAACAGCCTCCTCTTTTGTAGTAGTTTCATGGCAAGAGCATTTTCCAGCTGCTGCTATTATATGGGCTGCTAATTCTTTTCCGAACAGTTCTGGCGCGTTTCCATCAACTACCATATTTCTAGACCTAGCATACATAGTTGAAGTAAGTAAATCAGTGATTATTTCTGGTGTATTTCTATATACGTGTTTAGCATTACTGAATCCCTGTAATTCCCCAATGCCTATAATATTCTTATAATTTAATAAGTCTTCCATATCTTTAGAATTCACGTCATATCCAGCTGTTTCTAAATCTGGACAATCTGGAGTTAGAGATGGTACAACTAAATATACATTAGATGGAACAAAATCTATCTCATCTGCCATAGCTTTCATCCCAACTGGTCCCAGTGCATTTCCTATTTCATGGGGATCTGCTACTAAGGTTGTAGTCCCTGATGGTATAGAAAGTCTTGAGAATTCTGTAACTGTAAGCATACTAGATTCAAAATGCATATGGGAATCTATAAACCCTGGAGATAGATATTTACCAGTTACATCAATTACAGTAGTTTCAGTCCCAATTAAATCTCTACAATCTCCTACTAACAAAATATATTTATGTTTAATAGCTATATCTGCTTTATAGATTTCTCTAGTAATTACATTTACTACTTGCCCCCCCACAAGAACTGTATCTGCATGTTCTTTGTTGCCCATTAGAGCATCTATGGAAGATCTATATTCCATTGCCATCTTTAAGTACTTCACATCTCTCAAGCCTACTCTCTCCCTTCTACTCATTGCCTAATAGGTCTTTGTTTATATCTATTTCGTCTATAATCCCTACTATGGCAGTATCTATAGGTGAATCTAGCTTTCTTGCAGCAATCCTACCTGCAGTTCCAGTAGTATAGACAACCAGTTCACCTATGCCTGCCCCTACAGTATCTACAGCAATAAGTGATTCTCCTTTAGGTTTCAAATCTAAGTCGAGAGGCTGTGTTATCATTAATTTAGTGCCTACTAACTTTTCATCTTTTCTTGTCGCAACAACTGTTCCAATTACTCTACCAATGTGCACGTTTAGCCCCCCTTTATTTTATTTCAATTATTATATTTTTTTCCCCTGCTTTATCCTTTGCTAAAGGAGTGATAATAGTTCCTTTAGGTAAAATCAGTTTGTTATTTGATGATATATTTAATATATCTCTTTCAGTTATTACCTTTTTATTCTCTATGGATTGTGATGATTTACTTATATTTGTCTGTAAATTTCCGTAATCATCTATAATATTTTTCAAACAGTTTTCTCTACTTATCTCTATAACTCCCATTTTCTTCACATTATCTATATATCTTTCTACTAATCCCAAAACCTCTTTGTTTTTTGTCTCTCCCCCTAGGTAATTCCTCACTGAAGTAAAGTCCATATATACTTTTTTCCCTTTGTAGATAAATGTCCAAATAAGACTTGGTATAAAGCTATCGATCATACCTAAGGATACCTTAGAAAGAGTATTAATAGTGATATTTGGTCCTATTATCATAGAGTAATCTCTTGATATGTTTTTAAGTTTAAAAACATTCTCTTCTTTATACACATTAAGTGGACATAATGAGTTGATAATTCTTTGTGTGTCCAATAATTGTTCTGCCATAAAGGAGAAGGCTAGGGATATTTTTATCCCGTTATTTTTAAGCTCTTTTATAAGCTCTATTTTCTTTTCTATTTCAATATTAGAGCCAGTGAAGACTACAATAGCCTTTTCATTATTATCTGAAAAATTATCTCCCCGAAGCCTCTTAGATATATCCTCCAATACATTTGAAGTTATCTTTGTTTTCATCTAAAACACTCCAATTTAATTATTCATATTGCTTTAAGATAACTCTTTCAACCTCTGCATGTGGTCTTGGTATTACATGAACTGAGTGAAGTTCTCCAACAGCTCTTGCTGCTTCTGCTCCTGCATCTACTGCCGCTTTAACTGCTCCTACATCTCCTCTAACCATTACAGTTACAAGACCAAAACCTATTTTTTCATATCCTACTAATGTAACATTTGCTGCCTTTACCATTGCATCTGCAGCTTCAATACTACCTACTAATCCTTTAGTTT
>CAYMGW010000176.1:2228-5477 GCA_964390085.1 uncultured Tissierella sp. | reverse complement strand
GCAAAAAACATAGTGGCTGCAGGATTAGCTGATAAATGTGAAGTGGGATTAGCTTATGCCATAGGTGTAGCAAGACCTTTATCTATTTATGTAGATACCTTTGGAACTGGAAAGAAATCTGATGAAGAAATACAAGAATTAGTTAAAAAACATTTTGACCTTAGACCAGCAGCTATTATTAGAAATCTAGACTTAAAGAGACCAATTTATAGTCAATTAGCTGCCTATGGACATTTTGGTAGAGAAGACCTAGATTTACCATGGGAGAAAACAGACAAAGTCGAATTATTGAGAGGATAACCCTCTCAATAATTTTCCAATTGACAATTCGAATGAGCTTATAAATTCAAGAAACTAATTTTCAAAGAAACATAATAGGAGTGAAGGGAATGTTGGTGCTAGAAGGTGTAATAGAGGAAATAAGATTTAGAAATGAATCTAATGGATATACAGTTGCAAAACTTAATACATCTGATGGACCAGTTACCATAGTAGGTAATGCCCCTTTTATAAATTTAGAAGAGACTGTAAAGGTAGAGGGAGAATGGCTCTATCATCCTACCTATGGAGAGCAATTATCCTTTACAAGTATTTCTACAGTAGTACCATCTACATTAAAAGGAATAGAAAATTACCTTTCATCTGGTCTAATTCCTCATATTGGTCCTAAAACAGCTAAAAAAATAGTGGAAAGATTTGGACTAGAATCATTGGAAATTATACAATATAACCCTGAAAGACTAAAGGAAATCGGGGGGATAGGCGAGAAAAAACTTGAAAGAATAGTAGAAGCCTATGCTGAGCAAAGAGAACTTAGAGATATTATGGTGTTTCTGCAGCAATATGGCATTACAGTAAACTATGGAATAAAAATATATAAAAAATATGGTAAAGATACAATAAGCATCATCAGCGAAAACCCTTATAGATTATCAGAGGATATTTATGGTATAGGATTTAAGACTGCTGATAAAATAGCTTCAAAGATGGGTATAAACAAAGAGTCACCATATAGAATGGAAGCGGGAATTAAATATATAATAATGGAGTTTGCAGGTAACGGTCACTGCTATGTACCTAAAGAAGAATTAATAGCCAAGGCTTCTAAATTACTTAACGCAGAAGCAGATTTAATAGAAGAAGGAATAAGAAATCTAGGGCTTAGGGGAAATATCCATCTGATTACAGACAATGAAGATACTCTTGTATACTATACTCCCTTCCATATGGCAGAAAATAATGTTAGTAGAAAACTAGTAGAGCTATCTCAAGTTCAATTAGAAGAATTAGAAATAGATGTAGAAAAAGAAATTAAGAAAATAGAGGAAGAAGAGGAGATTACCTTTGCTAAGAAGCAAATTTTAGCCATAAAAGAATCCCTAGAAAATGGACTAGTGGTCATTACAGGTGGACCAGGTACAGGTAAGACTACTACTATTAATGCCATAATAAAGATTTGTGAAGACTTGAATATGTCGGTAATCCTTGCAGCTCCAACAGGAAGAGCAGCCAAGAGGATGACTGAAACCACAGGAAGGGAAGCAAAGACAATACATAGGCTATTGGAATACTCCTTTATGGAAGAGGAAGCTATGGCATTTGGAAAAGATGAGGACAGCCCCATAGATGTGGACCTGATAATTATAGATGAATCCTCTATGGTAGATATACTCCTTATGAATTCACTTCTAAAGGCTCTAAAGCCAGGAACCCGTGTGGTTTTAGTAGGGGATATAGATCAATTACCTTCAGTAGGTGCTGGGAATGTACTAAAGGATATTATTGAATCAGGAGTAATTAAGGTTGTAAGACTAGATGAGATATTTAGGCAATCAGAGGAGAGTATGATAATAGTCAATGCCCATAGAATAAATAAGGGAGAAGAGCCTATTCTAAATGTAAAAGATAAGGATTTCTTTTTTTTAACTAAAAGCAGTACCAATCAGATATTAGATACCATATTAGAGCTTTGCAGAGAACGATTACCCAGTTTTTATGGTGTAGATAAGGTAAGGGATATTCAGGTTCTAACTCCTATGAAAAAAGGGGATGTAGGTATAAATTCCTTAAATAAACATCTGCAATCTATCCTAAATCCTAAGGATAAGTCTAAAGCAGAAAAACAAATAGGAGATGAGCTCTTTAGAGCCGGAGATAAGGTAATGCAGATAAAAAATAACTATTCAACTGAATGGAAAATAATAAAAGATGGTATAGAAATAGAAACAGGAGAAGGAGTATTTAACGGAGACTTTGGATTTATCGTAGACATAGATGAAGAAGACAGGCTCCTTAAGGTTCTATTTGATGATGAAAAGGAAGTAGAATATGAATTCAATCAATTAGATGAGCTAAAATTAGCCTATGCTACAACTGTACACAAATCTCAAGGCTCAGAATTCCCAGTAGTTGTAATGCCTATTAGTTGGGGGCCACCAATGCTTTTAACTCGTAACCTATTATATACAGCAATTACAAGGGCTAAAAATTTAGTAGTATTGGTAGGAGAAGAAAAGTATTTATCCATGATGATAAAAAATAATAGAATAACAAAGAGATATTCATCATTAGATAAAAAAATCAGAAGCTATATGTCTATTTTCATGGGGTGATGTAAATTGTTTCAGACCTTAAATAATTTGTTTTTTCCTACAAAACATATTTGTCTTATGTGCAAGGAGAAAAATGGAGATATTAATGGGTATATATGTAAAGAGTGTTATGATAATATAGAGATATTAGATAGAGAAGTAGAATTAGATTCTCCATATATCAAAAAGGTATATTATTCTCTTTCATATAATAGGTTTATTAGGGAAATGATAAAGGATTATAAATATAATGGAAAAAATTATTTATATAAACCCTTTGCAGAACTTATGCTCAAGACTATTAAAAGTAAAAAAATATCTCAAGATATAGATATTATTCTCTATGTTCCAACTCACAAAAGGAAACAAGCCTTAAGAGGCTATAATCAAGCTGAGCTTTTAGCAAACTACATATCAGAAAGTCTTGGAAAAGTTTTATTAAAGAATAATTTAGTAAAAACTAGATGGACAAAGGAGCAAAGTCATTCAAACAAAATTGACAGAATTACAAATTTAAAGGATTCATTTCAAATTAGAAATCCTAATGAAATAGAAGGGAAAAGAGTACTATTAGTAGATGATATTATAACCACAGGAGTAACTATACAGGAGTGTAGTAGGGTATTAATAAATAATGGTGCTAGGGAAGTAATAGGAT
>CAYMGW010000176.1:0-2218 GCA_964390085.1 uncultured Tissierella sp. | reverse complement strand
TAAGGGATGTGAGAAGATGAATATAAAAAATTGTACTCGATGTGGAAAAATCTATAATTATGATGGTTTTAGAATATGTCCAAGCTGTAGGAGAGCTGACGAACAGGATTTTCAAAAGGTGAAAGAATATCTATATGAATACTCAGGGGCAAATATTTCTGAGGTAGAAGAAGCTACTGGAGTAGATTCAAAGAAGATAATTGATTTTCTAAGAGAAGGAAGGCTAGAAGTTGGAGAAGACAGCAATCTAGTGCTGGAGTGTGAAAATTGTGGAGCCAGTATTAGAACTGGAAGATTTTGTGAAAAATGTGCATCTGGACTACAAAGGGAGTTGGGACAAGCTGTAGCAGGTTCAAGATCAAAAAGTTCATCTATCAAGAAAGAAGAAAAATTTAGAGTAATCGACAGATATGAAAAAAGAAAATAAAGTACTAAAGAAACACCCTATCTTACCGATAATAATAATAGAAAGTTAAGTGGGGTGTTTTTTATGAGGATAAATAAGGTAGATAATATTTTTCAAGTATATAATAAAAATTCAGGGGTCAAGAAAATCAAATCGGATAATGGAGCAAAGGATGCTGATCAAATCAAAATATCTGAAAAAGCAATAGAATTTCAGTATGCATTGCAAAAGATAAAAGATGTAGAAGAAATACGTATGGATAAAGTGGAAAATATTAAAAATCAAGTTCAAGCCGGCTCATATTATGTAGAAGGGAAAAAAATAGCTGAAAAGATGCTTGAAAGTATAAATTTTGATAAAAAAATTTAATGGTCGGTGATAAAAATGACTTTTGAAATGGAGCTAAGGACTATATTAGAAAAAGAATTGGATGTTTTAATAGAATTGAAAAACCTTTCCTTTAATAAAACAGATATGATTATCAACAATCATATACGTGAGATAGAGGAAACAACAAAAGAAGAAGAAGTTCTAATAAATAAAATGGCCTTTTTAGAAGAAAAAAGAGAAAAACTAATGGATACCTGGGGGGTACCAGTAGATACTCCTATTTCTGATGTAATAGAAAGAGTTCCAGAAGATAATAAGGAACTAATAAAAATAAAGGATAATATGTATGAGGCCATGTCTGAGCTTTCCTTGAGAAATAAGTTGAACAACGATCTTATAAAGGAAAATTTAGATTGGATTGATTTCAATATGAATTTAATGACTAATACTCATATAGATCCAGGCTATGGAAAAGAAAATAAGCAACCTAGTGGAAATAGTATTTTTGATAGGAAGGTGTAGGAATGGGATTCGGGGGTTTATATATATCAATAACGGGATTACAGGCATCAAGACAGTCTTTAGATACAGTTTCACATAATATATCAAATGCTAACAATAAAAACTATGTAAGACAATCAGCAATACACACAAATAATCCATATACAAAGTCTGTAGATGGCAGGCTTGAGACTGGAACAGGGGTCAATGTTATTCAAATAAGGCAGATAAGAGATGAATTCTTGGACTTAAAACTTCGACGCGAAAATGCCAGCTTTGGATACCATTATGCAAAATCACAGATTCTTGAAGATGTAGAAGGAGTATTTAATGAGATAACCAATAGTGGGTTACAGAAAGTACTAGATGGTTTCTGGAAGAATTGGGATGAACTTTCTAAAGACGCAGGGAACTTAACCATTAGAGGGCTAGTACATGAATCTTCTGTTGCATTTACAGACACAGTTAACAATATATCAAGGCAACTTAATGATATAAGACAGAATTTGAACAAAGAAATACTTGTTAAAGTTGATGAAGTCAATAATATATTAAATAAAATAGGAACATTAAATAAAAGTATTAAGTTGGTGGAAGGCGAAAATAGTAGAATGAAAGCCAATGATTTTAGAGATGAAAGAAATGCACTTATAGATAGATTATCAGAACTAATACCTATTACATCCTATGAGAATACCTTTGGAGAAACGGTCATATCTCTACAGGGGAGGGATTTAATAAATGGCAGCTATATCAGTACAATAGATGTAAAAAATGATAAAAATGGATTGGGACATATATATTGGAAAAACTCAAATGAAAAAATAGAGCTAAATGGATTAGGAGAATTAGCTGGATTCATAGATGTAAGGGATAACTCTATGGTTCATTATATGAATAGATTAGATGAACTAGTGAATACAATGGCCAATGAGATAAATACCCTTCATGCTACAGGAATAGACTTGCTGGGAGATAGTA
>CAYMGW010000175.1:0-5489 GCA_964390085.1 uncultured Tissierella sp. | reverse complement strand
GTAAATCTTTTAAATCCAGGTGGTAGATTAGCCATTATTACCTTTCACTCCTTAGAAGACAGGATTGTAAAGGAAGGGTTTAAGGAGTTGTATAAGGATTGTATATGTCCTCCACATTTACCCAAATGTGTATGTGACAAGATAAGGGAAATAGAAATCATAACTAGAAAGCCAATAGTACCAAGTAAAGAAGAAATAGCTGGAAATCCTAGGTCTAGATCAGCAAAGCTTAGGATAGCAGAGAAACTTAATGTTCTAAATAGTAAAGGGGGAGAATAAATTGTTAGTAGCAAAAGAGCTTAGTTATTACCCTACAGAAACATTAGAAGTAAAAGAAAAACCAAGAAAAAATATAAAAAAAGCACAAGAAAAAAAGAGAAAGAATAATAGTTTTGCTAAACTTATAATATTAAGTATTCCTATGATTATGGTGGGTATAGCCCTATTTATATTATTTAGATATGCTAATATAACAGAAGTAAGACAAGAGATAACCAAATTAGAAAGACAAAAGGTAGAACTTGAGAAAACTAAGCAGGATTTAATAGGTGAACTTGAAGGAATAAAATCCTCTGTAAAAATTGCAGAAGATGCAGTTACAAAATTAGGAATGGATTATCCAACAGAGGGGCAAATAGTATATATTTCAGTAAACGAAAATAAAATTGAGCAGGCAGAAGAACCAGGTATCGGTAAACAAATAAGAAAGATATTTAGTATGGTTACAAACTTGTTTTAGGAGGTATTTGTATTGGCAAAGCCCAGTTATTCATCTAAGAAAAGATTGTTATTTGTTTTTTGTGTAGTAGTTATTATTTGTGTATTTTTAATTGGAAGATTAGGTTATTTACAGATAGTAAAAGGTGAAGAACTGAAGAAAGGTGCTTTGGAGCAATGGACCAAAGGAATAACTATAAAATCAAAACGAGGAATTATTTACGATAGAAAAGGTAAAAAATTAGCAGTAAGCATAAGCTCATCTACTGTATGGGCTAGTCCAGCTGATGTAAAGGATCCTCAGAAAACAGCAAAGGAAGTAGCAATGGTTTTGGGCTTAGATGAAGAAATTGTATATAAAAAGATTACTAAAAAAATTAGAACGGAGAGAATTAAACAATGGATAACCAAGGAAGAAGCTGCAGAACTTAGAAAATTAAAATTATCTGGAATTGAAATCGTCGATGATAATAGAAGATATTACCCTTACGGAAATTTTGCTTCTTTTGTATTAGGTTTTACTGATATTGACAATAATGGATTATATGGTATTGAAAAAACTTATGACAAATATCTAACTGGTACTCCTGGCAAATGGGTAAAAATAACAGATGCTGCAAGTAGGCAACTACCCTTTGATGGTGAGAAAATATATGAAGCATCTGATGGTCTATCAGTTGTTTTAACTATAGATGAGACAATACAACATTTTGCAGATAAGGCTGCTGAGGAGGCTTTAATAACTACAGGGGCTAAAAATGTTTCTATTATAATGATGGAACCAAATACAGGAGATATATTAGCAATGGCTTCTAAGCCTGATTATGATCCTAATGACCCAAGGACACCACTAAATGAAGAAACAAAGAAAGAGTGGGAGACCTTACCTCAGGAAGAACTTCAAAACCGTTGGTTTGATATGTGGAGAAACTTTGCTATTAATGATGCCTATGAACCAGGTTCCACATTTAAAGTAATAACTGCAGCAGCTGCTATTGAAGAGAATATAGCAAATCTCAACTCTCATTTTTTCTGTAATGGATTTATTAAGGATATAAAGGGAGTATTATTAAGATGCTCTAGATGGTATAATCCTCATGGAGATCAGACCTTTATAGAAGCTATGAACAATTCGTGTAACGTAGCTTTTGTAGATTTAGGTAGAAGGGTAGGAAAAGAGCTACTATATAAATATGTAAAAGCCTTTGGATTTGGAGAAACAACTGATATAGATTTAAATGGAGAACAAGGCGGTATTATACCAGCTAGTACAGATAGTATCAAGGAAGTAAACTTAGCTACTATGTCCTATGGTCATGGAATTGCAGTTACACCGTTGCAGTTAGTTAATGCAATATCTACCATTGCAAATGGTGGTAATTTAATGAAACCTCGACTTGTAAAAGAGTTAATAGATATTGAAGGAAAAGTTGTGGAAACATTTGAACCAGAAATAAAAAGAAAAGTTATATCAGAATTAACCTCTAAGACTATACTAGAAATGTTAGAGCATGTAGTTAGCGAAGGTACAGGTACTAAGGCTTATATTCCTGGATTTAGAGTAGGAGGGAAAACAGGAACAGCTCAAAAAATTATTGATGGTAGATATGCACCAGGTAAGTATATTGGTTCTTTTATAGGTGTAGCTCCGGCAGATGATCCACAAGTAGTAATACTAGTTGTAGTTGATGAGCCTGTTGGTCAGTATTATGGGGGTACAGTAGCAGCACCTATAGCTAAGAATGTCTTAGAAGAAACTTTGAATTATCTTGAAATCACTCCAGTTTTCACAGAAGAAGAGAAAAAACAAGTTGTTGAAAAGGTAATAGTACCAGATATAAGAAATATGAAAATTGGTGATGCAGGAAGGACCTTAACTGACATAGGATTAAAATATACAACTGAGTATTTAGATTTAACCTCTGAATCAGTTGTAATAGACCAATTCCCATTACCAAAGACAGAAGTACAAAAAGGCTCTATAGTAGATTTATATTTAAATGAAAAAGCGGGAGGAAGAATTATAGTGCCTTATCTTATTGGAAAGGATAAGAAAGATGTAATTAAAATTCTGGATGAATTAAATCTAAATTATGAGCTAAAGGGAGAAGGAAAAGCTAAGGCTCAGACTCCAATACCAGGTGAGGAAATCCCTACCAACACAAAAATAGAGGTTGAATTTGGAGAGACATAAGAGTAATATAATTAGAGGCAACTTAAATAAGTTGCCTTTTAGTTAATTGTTTCATATAGGATAAAAGAAAGTAGGTGCAACATGAATTTAAAGGATATAACAAGGGATTATAAATTTAGTTTAATCAAAGGTAACTTAGACATAAATATAACAGGAATTGAAAATGATTCAAGAAAAATTCAAAAAGGGAATCTTTTTATTGCAGAGAAAGGGTTTACTGTAGATGGACATGACTATATCCATAAAGCAATAGAAAATGGAGCAGTAGCAGTAGTTATTGAAAAAGAAGTATCTATTGAAGAAGATATTACAGTAATAAAGGTAGAAGACTCAATAGATGCTTTGGCAAGATTTTCTGGTGTTTTTCATGGGGAGCCATGGAAAAAATTAGATATGATAGGTATAACAGGAACTAATGGAAAGACATCGATTACTTATTTTATCAAGAGTATATTAGAAGAAAACAATAAAAAAGTAGGAATTATTGGAACAATTGGTGCTATTATCGGAAATGAAAATGTAAAGCTCAATAATACTACACCAAACTCTTTGATTATTCATGATTTAATAAAGAAAATGGTGGATATACAAGATGATACTTGTATAATGGAAGTGTCATCCCATGCTTTAGAGCTTAAGAGAGTAGAATATATGGATTTTAATATAGGATTGTTTACTAACCTTACTAAAGACCATTTAGATTATCATGAAACAATGGAAAAATATTTTAATAGCAAATTAAAACTTTCCTATAAAACAGATAAGTTCAATATAATAAATATAGATGATAATTATGGAAAGAGGATTGTTGAAATAGTCGGAGAAAGGGTACCTTTATTAACATATGGAATAAAGGGTAAGGCAGATATTTTTGCAACTAATATAGAGTTTACTTTATCTAAAGTTAGCTTTACTTTAAATACTCCTAAGGGTAGTACAGATATACTTTTACATGTACCAGGAGAATTTAGTGTATATAATACATTAGCTGCTGCAGCTTGTGCTTATGCATATGGAATTTCTTTAGATACTATTAAAAAAGGTCTAGAAGCTGTTGAAGGAATAAAGGGAAGATTTGAAGTTGTACCAACAAACACTCCATATACAGTAATTATTGATTTTGCCCATACTGCAGATGGTCTTGATAAGGTGCTTACTGTAATTGATCAATTTGCAGAAGGTAGAAAGATTGTTGTGTTTGGAGCTGGAGGAAATAGAGATAAGACTAAAAGGCCAGAAATGGGAGAAACCGTAGGGCGTCATGCAGATTTATCCATAGTTACATCTGACAACCCAAGGTTTGAAGACCCAGAAATGATAATTGAGGATATATTAGTAGGTACAAAGAAGTCTAAGGGAAAATATGTAAAAATAGTAGATAGAATAGAAGCTATAAAATATGCTCTAGATAATGCTATGCCTAAAGACATAATATTATTAGCTGGTAAAGGTCATGAAACCTATACAATCATTGGAGGAAAAACTATTCCTTGTGATGAAAGACAAATTGTTCTTGATTATTTACATTCAAAGAATAATTAAGAATTGATTAGATACTTGAGAGGAGAAAATTAAATGATTGAATATATAGATATTTTTAGAACGATTTCCATTTCTTTTTTAATTACTCTTATTCTTGGACCAATAATGATTCCTTTACTTAGAAGACTTAAAATTGGGCAGAGTGTTAGAGACGATGGACCCAAAACCCATCTTAAGAAATCTGGAACACCTACTATGGGCGGGATTATCATTTTTATAGCTTTAGTTATTACAGTATTAACATCAGGGATGTTAAATAAGGATATGTATGTTCTTTTAATATCCACCTTTGGATTTGGTTTAATTGGATTTATTGATGATTATATTAAGGTAGTTAAGAGAAGATCATTGGGACTAAGAGCTTATCAAAAATTAATAGGACAAATAATACTAGCGACTATATTAGCTGTTTATCAATCCTCTACATCTGTTTTAGGAACTAAACTTATAGTACCATTTTTAAGTAATCAATATTTAGATTTAGGTCCTCTTTATATTCCATTCATCGCTTTTGTAGTGGTAGGTACTGTAAATAGTGTAAATTTAACTGATGGCTTAGATGGATTGGCGTCAGGAGTTACCTTAATAGTTCTATCTTTCTTTGGATTGATAGCTCTAAATTGGGGTATGGGTAGTATATCCATATTTTCAACGGCTTTAGCAGGAGCATGCTTAGGATTTTTGATACACAATGCCCATCCTGCAAAGGTTTTTATGGGAGATACGGGTTCCCTTGCTTTAGGAGGAGCGGTTTCAGCCATAGCTATACTTTTAAATATACCTCTTGTAATACCAATAGTTGGGGGCATTTATTTTGTTGAAGCATTATCTGTAATTATACAGGTAGCATCATTTAAATTAACAGGAAAGAGAGTTTTTTTAATGGCACCTTTGCATCATCATTATGAGCAAAAGGGCTGGAAGGAAACTAAAGTGGTTGCAGTATTTTGGACAGCAACAGTTATTCTTTGTTTAGTTGGAATTTTAAGTTTAATTTAAGGAAAGCGAGCTGGTTTTATGTACTTAAAAAATAAGA
>CAYMGW010000174.1:1016-5500 GCA_964390085.1 uncultured Tissierella sp. | reverse complement strand
GAATTATATACTATATTTACCATTTAGTAAACAACATATGGATGCCATTTTCTTTTGTGATTTATTTAAATATTGCTTTAAAAACTGGTTGCATTTCATCTATCCATTTATTAGACTCCCGATTATAGAATTTTGTGTCTGAATTAACCGCAAAGGGTATTCCAGCTTTATAAAGTTGTTCTGTCATATATTTAGCAAACTCAATTTGTTCTTTAATGGAATAATCATTACCATCATTATAATTGCCAGGCATCCAAGCACCTACCCAGGTGGGAATTCCTGTTTCCTTTTGCCAAGCCAGTGCTGTATTAATTTTATCGTTAATTAATTTTTTTTCTTTTTCATTTCCAGTTGTCCATAACTTTCTTTCATTAGTTTTACTAGGACCAGAAGCATAGAAATGCCACTCTGCCATTAGGTAACCATTGTGTTGTGACGGGATTTTAAGATCTTTCAAATAGTCAGCATCAGATCGTAGTGTTGGTGAAATCATAATAATTCTGGTTTTATTAGTGTTCCTAATTTCAGTAACTATTTTTTCATAGATTTCATTTAGTTTTTCTGGCTGCTTGTTTAAAGCATCTGTGGACTCAATGAGCAAATCAAAGGCTAACAAATGAGAATAATTTTTGTACCTTTCTGCAACTATTTTCCACCATTCAACCACCTTTTGAATATTTTTATCACTGGGTTCGTTTTTAAATTCATCTGCTTGATAAGCAATTATAGGCTTTACTCCATTTTCAAGACAATCATTAATTTGTTTATCTAAGTCTTGCAGCAGCTCTTCTGTAACCTTGTTAGAAATACGGATACGCACATGAGATATTCCTGCTTCTTTAAAATCCTTTACTGCTTGTTTATTATAATACTTTCTTCCTTGTTGAGTTTTTGACCAGTCTACATCCATGCCTTTTCCCAAAAGCTTTGCATAATCCCAAGGTTTAATTGCTCCCTCCAAATTTACATTAGACTTTTCTGGTAGAACAGATTTTTTATTAAAAACCTTAGTTGAACTTGAATATACTAATATAGTAATAGCGACTAATATAGAAAATATTATTACAAATATTTTTTTCACTTTATTTCCCCTTTCACCACTTTAAAACTAACTGCTAAAATGGCATGATTTAAACTGCTGGGTATAGAATATTCACTCATTATCATTAATATATTAATTAATATAACATAATCTCTTTTCATAATTAAGTTTAATTATAAGTTAATATTTAATTTATATATAATAATTTCACTTTAATCAATTTTTATTGTAAATAAGTTTATATTTATTAGATATTATTATTCTTGGGGAACTTTTATTGTTTTTGTAAAATTAAAAAGGCAATAAAAATGCAGGCTACTATCCATAAGGATAGGCTAAGACTGCAAAATCAAGAAAAAAGTACCTCCTCTAAATTTATTATATTGTATAAATTTGGAGGGATACTTAAACTCTAAAACTATATGTATTAATTTACTTATTTCATATCTAGATATTCCTCAAGAGAAATTCCCTTTTTAGTAATTTCAGCAGCAGCTTCTTTTCCAACATACCTGTAATGCCATGGCTCATAACTGATTCCTGTGACTTCACTTTTATCTTTAGGATATCTAAGTATAAAACCATATTTATAACTATTCTTCATCAACCAGATTTGTTCCGATGTCTTTTCCTGCTGCTCATCTAGCATCTGATAACTTGTAGCTACAATATCCAATGCCAACCCTGTTTGATGTTCGCTAGTACCAGGTATTGCTATCCATTTTGCAGCTTCTGCTTTTGCTTTTTCTTCGGAATAGCCTTGTTCTTTATATTTTTTAACTTTTACATTATAAAGTGATATCTGCTTTTCTTTTGCCCTATAAGAGGAACATATAAGTGGAGATAAGCCTTCAGCCCGTGCATCATCCATCATCTTCTGCAAATCTGAATATGCTCGTTTATCAATGGCATGTCCATTTTTCAATTGAGTTAAATTAACCTTGAAATTATCTGGAACTGGCTTACTCTTATTTACAAGTAATAAATTCCATTTATCCGTTTCTTCTTCTTTCTTCTTTGGTGCAGGAGAAGTTAGTTTTTCTTCTGATTGTTTTTTATCAAAAGTTAACTCTGAATTAGCTGACCTATTACCTTCTATAAAAAATTTTCCTCCTAGAATGGTTACCATGCATAGGATTATTATCCTAATACACCTTGTTAGCCTTATCTTTTTGTTTTTCCTAAAGCTTTGTTTTTTTTGCTTATATACTTCTTCATTCATTGTATGATGCTCCCTTCTAAAAAAGTACAACCCTTTTGTAATTTCATATTACAAGAGGGTTGTATCAAAACGAGCTCAAATTTGCATCCTATTTGCATCATAGCAACATATTTATTTGATTTTAAGGGAAACCATTAAACATTACAAAGTTACTTATACATCATTTATATTGTCAAAGTCATTTATTAATTTATATTAGAGATATAGACATTAAATCCCTTTAACCCCTTTTCTTCCTTTTCTTGATGAAAATTATAAAAAATCTCCCCATTGGCTGCAGAATACAGCTCTCCACCTAGTTGGTAAAGAGATTTTGACTCCCATTCTATTCCAATGTATTCTGCAAATTTTTGTGGGATTGCTTCTGAATCCATAGCCGGCAAAAATCCTTCATTTGACCAAACATAGAATTGATAAATTAAATGTGTATCCGCATCTATAATTAAATAAATTATATTTTTATCACTGGAAACTTTTATATCCCAAACGCGTGTATTCTTAATAGGCTCATCAATATCTGTATAAGTTATAAATGTATAGTTATATTTAAATTTATCATTTAAATTAATTTCTGGAAATACACCAATCCTTTTCAGTTTTTCTAATTCATTTAGTGCAATACTTGGAATATTTTTTTCCATTAGTGTACTTCCTAGTTGTTTCTCCTGACTTACCTTTGCTATATTATGACCACTTTTTTTATAATTACTAATCAATGAAATTTTATCCACAACACTAACGGAAACTTCATCAATAGATAAATTTTCCTCTAATAGTTGTGTTTTTACCTTTCTCAAAATTATACCATCCTTTATTTCCGATGCAGTGATAGGAAAAAAAATCGTTACGATTAAGATTGCAACCAATAGAAATAATATCACAAAAGTTTGAATCCTTCTCATACTCTTTCAGCCCCTTTCAGATAAACGGTGACGCAAGTACCTTTTCCAGGACTGCTCTGAAACTTCATTTCAGCTCCATGGAGCTTTAGGATCTCTGAACTGATTGCCAGCCCCAAGCCTGCTCCTCCCTGCTCTCTGGACCTAGATTTATCAACCATATAGAATGCCTCTGTGATTTTACCTATTTCAGACTTCTCCATACCTTTGCCTGTATCCCGAACAATAAATATATAGCGGTCTGATATCCATTTCCCCAAAAATTCAATATGTCCGCCCTGTTCCATTGATTTTCTGGCATTATCCAATAGGTTAATACACACTGTTTTCATCAAATCAGGCTCAATTTGTAAAACGGCATCCTCTGCATATACAGTAAATTCAATATTTTCTTTTTCTAATACAGGAAGCATAATCCCTTGTATTGAAGCAAAGAAATCTTTGGCGTAAGTACGCTTCATGATAAAATCAAGTTTTTTTAATACTATTATATCCATGAGCTTCATGGATAGAGATTCAAGGCGTTTGCCTTCCTGAAAAATATAGTTTGCAGATAAAAGGATTTGTTCAGGATCCATTCTTTTGGAACGCATCATATCCGCATATCCAATAATGGAGGTGAGCGGTGTTTTCAATTCATGGGCAAAGCTCCCCACAAAATCTTCCTGACGGCGTGACGACTCCTTTAACTCTTTTACCATGTGTTCCAGTTTTATTACCATGGTATTAAAATCCTTAGAAAGCTTTCCAAATTCGTCTCGACTCTGAATAATTACCCTCTGTTCAAAGTCCCCCTCTGAAATTTGCTTCGTTGCCTGTGAAAGCTTTTTCAACGGCTTGGTAAGCCAACTGGAAACTATAAACACCACAATTCCACTTAATGCAATCATAGCAAACATCACATAATAGAAGATCTTGTACTGCTCTGAACGTCCTTCAAAAAGAAATGTAATATTACGGAAATTTTCTAAATACATTGTTTCATTCTGCACATCAATAGGTCTTGCAGCATGAATATAATATTGGGAATCAGATTTTACAATTTCATAACCTTTTTTATTTGAAGATAATTGCTTTAAAATGTTATTATCAATATTAATATTAGTACCAGTGAAAACCGTTTTATAGTCGCTGTCATTTAATCTAAAATGAATTGTCCCATTTGATGTATTAATTGTAACTGACTGTGCAATTTTTCCTATCAATTCTTTTCTATATGCTTCTTCCTCTTTTTTGCACTTTTCTCCCTTCCCCTCTCGATTTTCTCTTTTTTCTTTTTTTTTTTTTAATGATACGGCGACCACCGAGATCTACACACAGT
>CAYMGW010000174.1:0-1006 GCA_964390085.1 uncultured Tissierella sp. | reverse complement strand
TTCTACATTATCTTTTGACCCTAAAGAATAGGTTTGAATCACCTTATCATTTATGGTTTTCAATTCCCTATTAAGGGAATAGAATAGAATATCATTTTCCTTATAGGCTGTATTTACTTCACGATTTAATGCGAAGCTAAATTGAGAATCAATGAGAGAAAAAGTTCCTATGCTAAATGTTAAGGCAGAAATGAGTATTATACTAAAAAAAACTTTCCAAAAAAAATTCATTTCCTATACTTCCAACCTGTAGCCAACTTTATAAACCGCTACAAGCTTTTCCTCCCATTGAATTTTTTTACGCAATCGCTGCACATGAAGGTCTACCGTCCGGCTATTCCCCATATCCTCGTCCCCCCATATTTTTTCATAAATACGCTCTCTAAACAAAACGATATTTTTATTCTGAATGAACAAGAGTAGAAGCTCATATTCCTTTGTAGTGAGATTGATAATATTTCCATTCTTTCTAACTATTCTTGAAAGGGTATCTATTGAAAGATCATCAATTTCCAGGATTTTATCGTTTTTGTTGTAACGCCTTAACACCGTTTCTACCCTTGCTAAAAGCTCGATAATTTCAAATGGTTTCACTAAATAATCTTCTGCACCTAGTTTCAACCCTTTCACTCGATCTTGTACACTAGACTTAGCGGTGAGGAAAATAACAGGAATCTCCAAAGGTTTAATATATTCCATAAGTTCATATCCATTAACTTTTGGTAACATAATGTCAAGCAGAATTAAATCAAAGCTTTCGCTTTCTAATTTATCAGCTGCCTGAATCCCGTCAAAGGCACAAGAACAATGATAACCTGCATCCAAAAGATTTATCTTAATTAAATTAGAAATTGCTCGCTCATCTTCAACAATTAATATCCTATTCATCTTTAAACCTCCTTTGCTTTCTTAGTATACATCAAAAGTGTATCTAAATTCCATCATAAATAAGCCCTTAAGATATTCGTTTAAGTTAACATAAAATACCCTATTCAAATTGTATTTA
>CAYMGW010000173.1:0-5508 GCA_964390085.1 uncultured Tissierella sp. | reverse complement strand
ATATAATAGACGAGGTTCACATGCTTACAACGGAAGCCTTCAATGCATTATTAAAGACTCTTGAAGAACCTCCTAAACACCTAATATTTATACTAGCTACAACTGAGCCTGAGAAACTACCTCAAACAATCCTATCGAGATGTCAAAGATTTGACTTCAAAAGAGTAACTACAAAAGATATAATAGAAAACATGAGAAGTATCTGTACTAAAGTAGATATAAATGTGGAGGATAAAGTATTAAGTTTGATAGCAAGAAATTCTGATGGGGCTATGAGAGATGCTTTAAGTTTATTAGACCAATGTATATCCTTCGGAAGTGGTAAAATAACTTACTCAGATGCTGTCAGTATATTGGGTATAGTAAATTCAGATCTTATACTTAATATTGCCCAAAATATTATGGGTAAAAATTTAGAAAAAGTATTGGAATCGATAGATGAAGTTATCCAAAATGGGAAAGATATCCATCAATTTATTAAAGATTTAATACAGCATTTTAGGAATTTAATGATAGTTAAAACATCAAAGAATCCAATGGAATTAATAGATATAGATGAGGAATTATTGGAAAGATATTTAAGCCAAAGTAAAGATATTAGTATAAATTTTATACTTAAGAGTTTAGATATACTAATAACAGCAGACGAAAAGGCTAAATGGTCTACTCAACCAAGAATAATCCTTGAAATGGCAGTTATTCAACTAACAAAACTAGGAGAAGAACTTTCACTAGAAGAAAGGGTTAAGAGACTTGAGGAAGGTACAATACCTGAAAAACAGTTAAAAAAAGACTTATCAATACCAGAGAATATTCATAAAGAGAGAATAGCTAAAACTACAAAAGAGCAGATGGAAAAACAACCAATAGATAAGCCACAAGAGGTACAAATTGAAAAAGAAGTTTTTATTGATGATGGTAGAGAGTTACATTTTGAGACAATAGTTAATGAGTGGGAAAAGGTTCTTCAAGCAATAAAGGCCATAAAGGTCAATGTGTTTGCATTACTAATGGAAGGAGAACCTATTAGTTATTCCAATAATGTACTTACAATAGGATATAAAGATGATTATGGTATTCATAGGGCAGCAATTAGTACTCCCGTAAATTCAGAAGTTGTAAATCAAGGTGTTTCAGCGTATTTTAAGAAAAATATAGATGTAAGATTTGTAATGATGAGTGATAATAAACCTATAAACAAAAAAGATGAAAAAGACAATAAGGAAAAAGCCATAAAAGAGGTCATAGACTTCTTTGGAGAAAATATAGTAGAAATAAAATAAGGAAGGAGAATTTAATATGGCAAAACGCGGATTTCCAGGAATGGGTGGCAATATGGGCAATATGATGAAGCAAATGCAAAAAATGCAAAAACAAATGGAGGAAATGCAAAAACAGCTTGAAGAGACAGAAGTTGAAGCTAGTGCAGGTGGAGGAGCTGTTACTTGTAAAGCAAACGGGAAAAAAGAAATATTAGCAATTACAATAGATGAAGGAGTAGTAGACCCAGAAGATGTGGAAATGCTACAAGATCTAGTTATGGCAGCTGTAAATGAAGCTTTGAGAAAAGCAGAAGAAATGATGAGTAAGGAAATGAGCAAATTAACTGGAGGAATGAACATTCCAGGATTGTTCTAATAGAAGGAGAGTAAGATAATGGAGCAGTATGCACTACCAATAGCAAATTTAATAGAGCAGCTATCAAAATTACCAGGTATAGGTAGAAAAACTGCTCAAAGACTTGCATTTTATATATTAGAGATGGAAGAAATAGAGGCTGAGAAACTATCAAAGTCTATAACTAATGCAAAGGAAAAAATAAGACTTTGTAGTGTATGTTGCAATCTAACAGATGAAGATCCATGTCATATCTGTAGAGACGATATGAGGGATAAATCTATAATCTGTGTAGTAGAAGGTGCTAAAGATATCATTGCCATGGAAAAGTCTAAGGAATACAAGGGACAGTATCATGTACTCCATGGAGTCATATCACCAATGGACAATATAGGGCCTAATGATATAAGAATAAAAGAGCTTCTAGATAGGTTATCTGACGGGGTAGTACAAGAAATAGTCTTAGCTACTAATCCAACAGTAGAGGGTGAAGCTACAGCACTATATATATCAAGGCTTATAAAGCCTCTAGGCATAAAGGTAACGAGGATAGCCCATGGAATCCCAGTAGGAGGAGACCTTGAGTACTTCGATGAAGTAACTTTAGCTAAGGCTATGGATAATAGAAGAGAGATATAATATTCAAAAGCAGGAGAAATCATAGGAAAAACTTATAAAATCTCCTGCTTTTTCATTTGCCTTCCCTTCCACTTAATAGTTAATACCAAATGCTGGCTGATATGGTGTAATGAGGTAGGAACAAACCATAGATTTTTATGGTAATATGTAAACATTACAAAATGTTTACAATTTAATTTCTATCACTATATTTTCTAGAAAGGTGGGGAACTAATGACAAAAATACTTAAAAAAATTAGTTTGGTTTTAATGTTTACGATTATTGCTATTACTGTAAATCCACAAAATACATATCCTAGCTTAGCTTTATCACAAGAGGGAATGAATACTCCAAGTTCTTGGGCGAAGATGGCAATTGCTCAAGCTAAGGAAATTGACCTTATTCCAGAAAGGATTCAAGGAGATTATAGAAATAAAATTACAAGAGAAGAATTTAGTGAGCTTGCTTTATCATTATATGAAGCATTAAGTGGAAAAGAAATTACGGTGCAAGGAAAAAGTCCATTTATTGATACACAAAACCCTAAGATTATAATGGCAAATAAATTAGGAATAGTAGAGGGTAAAGGAGACGGTATATTTGCTCCAGATGAAAACATTACTCGGGAACAAGTGAGTGTAATCATATATCGTACGCTACAGGTAGCGAAACCAAAATATAATTATTCAGATTATGAGTATCGATTTAAAGATTACAATATGATCTCTCTATGGGCAAGGAAAGCTGTAGGCTATTTATATGGTATAGAAGTTATAAGCGGAGTTGGTGACAACCAATTTAACTCTAAGGGATATACTTCTCGAGAAGAAGCAATAGTCCTTGTAAAAAGAATGTATGATAAGGTTAAAGAGGCAGAAAGAACTTCGAGGAATTCTATAACTGTATCAAGAAGTAGTACAAGTAGGAGAGAAGATTCTTTGAAGGTGAAACTTAAAAGTCTTATATCTAATGTGTTGGGTAAGCCCTATATATGGGGTGCAGTGGGACCTAACAGCTTTGATTGTTCAGGTTTAACATATTATCTGTTTAGACAACTTGGAATAGAAATACCAAGAACATCAAAGGATCAGATTTATGTAGGTACATATGTAGCAAAAAAGGATTTAGAGTATGGTGATTTAGTGTTATTTGCAAGAGATGGTAAAAATATAAATCACGTAGGTATGTATGTAGGAGATGGGAAATTTGTACATGCTCCTCAATCAGGAGATGTAGTAAAGATAACAACCCTTATGTCGGGATACTATGCAAATAGTTATTATACAGCTAGAAGAGTTCTTCCTAGATAAATTCTGCAAATTGTAATTTAAATATGTATAATGAGAATACCAGTGAATTCGCTGGTATTTTGATTTGTATAAGATATTAATATGATTAAAAATAATTGTACTAAATTTGTAATTAAAATATAATAATTATATATCATTAAGAAGTAAAAATCATTATATGAGGAAGTGGCAAAATGAGCAAGAGAAAAACTATAGCTGGAATATTTATAATAACTTTTATATCGATAGCTATTATGTCCATTATTGATGCAATTATAAATCCTGGTTATATCTATAAATCTATCATAAAAATAATAATGTTTCTTCTTATTCCTTTAATATATACCGCATATGACAGTAATATTAAGCTTAGGGATATATTTAGGGTCAAGTCTAAGAAAAAACTATTTTCATCAATATTCCTTGGATTATTAGTATATATCATAATACTTTGTGCTTATTTAATATTAAAAAATTTTATAGATTTAAATAGTATCAAGAATATACTAGCAGAAAATCTTAAGGTCAATAAAAATAATTTTATTTTTGTAGCTCTCTATATTTCATTTATTAATTCTCTACTAGAGGAATTTTTCTTTAGGGGATTTATATTTTTAAACTTAAGAAAATTCATAGTATCAAAATATGCATATATCATAAGTGCATTAGCCTTTGCAGTATATCATGTAGCTATTATGGGCAGTTGGTTTAGTCCATTAATTTTTTTATTGGCAATGTTAGGCTTATTTATTGGAGGAGTTATTTTTAATTATCTTAACGAATCTAGTTCAAATATATATAGCTCTTGGCTAGTTCATATGATGGCAAATTTTGCTATAAATACTGTAGGATTTATTATGTTTGGGATAATTTAATAAAGAACCATATAATTCTAAGAAAAGAGGTGCCAAAATTAAATTTGATGCCTTTTTTTATTAAAATACATAAACAAAAGTTAAAGTATACTTGACTACAACAGAACATATGTTAGGATATAATTAAGTATATACAATAAAATTACTCAGGATAAGGGGCAGGTATATAAGGATTTATTTTAAGGGGGAAAACTAATGTCAAATATGGATAAGTATTCACAAAAAACCTTTGAAGACATAAAACATTTCACCGAAGATGGAATCGAATTTTGGTATGCGAGGGAATTACAATCAGTATTAGAATATGCAAAATGGGATAATTTTAAAAAGGTAATAGAAAAAGCACAAATAGCATGTGAAAATAGCAATATTTATGTAGTAGACCATTTTGCTAGTGCCGGGAATATGGTTCAGCTTGGCTCAGGAGCCCAAAGAGAGATAGAAGATATAATGCTTTCAAGATATGCATGTTATTTAATAGTACAAAATGCAGATCCAAGAAAGGAAATAGTAGCCCTTGGACAGACTTATTTTGCAGTTAAAACTAGGGAAAGAGAAATAGAAGAAGAATTTGATGAGTTGACAGAAGATGAAAGAAGATTAGCAATAAGAAATGAATTAAGAAATCATAACAAATCATTGGCAGAAGCAGCTCAAATGGCAGGAGTAGAAACTTCAAAGGACTATGCAATATTTCAGAATAAAGGATATCAAGGACTTTATGGAGGTCTTGGGGCAAAGGATATTCATCAGAGAAAAAAACTTAATAAAGGTCAACAAATTCTAGATCATATGAATAGCACAGAACTTGCTGCTAATCTGTTTAGAGCAACTCAAACTGATGAAAAATTGAGACGGGAAAATATAAAAGGCAAAGAAAAAGCAAATCAGACACACTACGAGGTAGGGGCAAAAGTTAGACAAACTATAAAAGAGTTAGGTGGAACTATGCCAGAAGATTTACCTACACCTGAAAAAAGTGTTAAGCAAATTGAAAAGGAAAAGATGAAAAAAGAATTAGCAACAGAATGATATAATTTAAACCCCTCACTATTGGGTATATTATACCTACTAAAAATATAAGGGTGATTTTATGTCAAGATTTCAT
>CAYMGW010000172.1:0-5510 GCA_964390085.1 uncultured Tissierella sp. | reverse complement strand
AGAAATAAAAGAGTCTGGCATAATTAAATACGTTCCACTTCCTCGAATATATGATATAGATAAACCAGTAAAAGAAGATTTACCAGAGTTTAAGGAAAAACTAAAAAAAGCTATATTACTCCAAATTGAAAAAGTAAGAGAGAAGAAAGAATTCCATAGAGAAATTCAGGATAAAATAAAATCTTTTTCTTGGGAAGGATTAGTTGATAAAATGAATAATTTTATTAACTCAATACTTTAGCTGCAGGGAAATCTAGTGTGTTCATATAGGACATATACCACTCAAATTGGAATAAAATAAAACTGCCAATGGATAAGTTAAATCAATCCATTGGCAGTTTTATTTTATCTACTTTTGCAAAAATAAAAAAATTTGAATAAAAATATTGACCAATGGTCATTATAATGTTATAATGATATTCATGATTGACCAATGGTCATTTTGTAAGGAGGTGCAAAAATGGTGTCAAAGGTTGAAAACAATAAAAAACAAAAGGAAATATCTCTATACGATGCTGCCTATGACTTGTTTACTACAAAGGGGATAAACGATACTGCTATAAGCGATATAGTTAAAAAGGCTGGAGTTGCTAAGGGAACCTTTTACCTGTACTTTAAAGATAAATATGACATACTGGATAAGATTATTTTAAACAAAAGTGCCCATGTATTAAGTGAAGCTATTAAACAAACTAAGTTAAAAGCATTTGAAAACTTTGAAGATGAACTTCTATATTTCATAGATTACATCATCGAGTACTTTAAAAGGGAAAAACTTATGCTAAAGCTAATATACAAGAATCTATCCTGGGGAGTATTTAAAAAAGCCTATAAAGACTACGAAGAAGTATATGAAATATATAGTATGTTTGAAAAAGGATACGAAAAAACTCAACTACCTAAGGATGAAATCGACAAAACTTTGTTTATTATTATCGAATTAGTAGGTTCGGTATGTTATAGTTCCATAATATTAAAGGAACCTACTGACATAGACGAAATGAAGATAATTCTTTTTGAAACCATAAAGAAAATAATTTAGGAGATGATCATATGAATAAATTTGGCCTATTTGTAGCAAAGCATAGAAAAATGGTTCTAATAATAGCTACACTACTATTGCTGCCATCTATATACGGAGCAGTGAAGACAAAGATTAACTATGATATTTTGACCTATTTACCTAATAGCTTAGAATCAGTTCAAGGTCAAAAAATAATGAATGAGGTATTTAACAGTTCTGCCACCAGTATGCTAGTCATTGAAAACATGGAAGCAAAAGATGTGGTAAAGATAAAGGATAAAATATCTCAGGTAGAAGGTGTAGAAAATGTAGTATGGGTAGATGATTTTGTAGACATTGCTATACCAAAGTATATTCTACCAGATGAATTAAAGGAAATGTTTTATAGAGATAATTCTACTTTGCTGATGATAAAGTTTAGCAATGAATCATCATCAGCTGCGACACAAGAAGCCATAGTAGATATAAGGAGCATAATTGATAAACAATGTTTCTTAAGTGGAATGGCAGCAGTACTAAAGGATACTATAGATTTAGCAGATAGGCAAACACCAATTTATGTTTTATTAGCTGTAGTCTTGGCAACTGTAGTATTGATGCTAACACTAGAATCTACCATAGTTCCATTTATAATATTAATAAGTATAGGATATGCCATATTATATAACTTTGGAACAAATATATTATTTGGAGAGATATCCTATATAACTCAGTCTCTAGCAGCGGTATTGCAGCTAGGAGTTACCATGGACTACTCCATATTTTTACTTCATAGATATGAGGAAGAATGTAAAAGTTTAGAAGATAAGAACGAAGCCATGGCCAATGCCATAGCTAAGACAGCCTCCTCTATAGTAGGAAGTTCTATGACAACAGTAGCTGGATTCTTGGCTATAGCTGTTATGGAATTAACTATAGGAAAAGATATAGGATTTGTAATGGCTAAAGGAGTATTATTTGGAGTGGTTTCAGTACTAACTATACTACCTTCATTAATATTAACCTTTGATAAATTAATAAATCGCTTTAACCATGGTACGATATTACCAGAGTTTGATGGATTAGCAAAATTGGTTACAAAACACTATAAAGTATTTATATTAATAGCTATATTGATATTTTTACCAGCCTTCTATGGAGAGAAAAATAACGATATATATTATAATTTAGATGAATCTTTACCAAGTGATATGGAATCTATAGTAGCATTTAGGAAACTAAAAGATGACTACAATATGATGACAACACATATGGTTATCCTATCAAAGGATGTACCAAATTATGAAATAAAGAAGATGATAGGAGAAATTGAAAAGGTAGAAGGAATAGAAAATGTATTGTCCTATCAGAAATTAATAGGGCCAAGTATACCAGAAAACTTTATTCCTGATGCATTAAAGGATAGATTTGAACAAGGAGATTATAAACAAATACTAATTAACTCTAAGTTTAAAGCAGCAACAGGAGAAGAAAATGCTCAAATAGAAAAGATAGAAAGCATAGTTAAAAAATACGATAAAACAGCTATGTTGACTGGAGAAGGAGTACTTACAAAGGATTTAGTAGATATCGCAGATAAGGATTTTAAGAGAGTAAATACTCTATCTACATTAGCTGTGTTTGGAATAGTACTTCTAGTATTTACTTCATTATCCATACCAATATTTTTAATAATGTTAATATCTTTAGCTATATTAATCAATATGAGTATTCCTTACTATCTAGGACACTCGATACCATTTATAGCCAGTATAGTAATAGGCTCTATTCAGCTTGGTGCAACAGTGGACTACGCAATACTATTGACTACAAGATTTAGAGAAGAACTAAAGAATGGAAATGATAAGTTTAAGGCCATGGAAATTACTGTTAGAGAATCATCTAAGTCAATTATTACTAGCGGTTTAACGTTCTTTGGCTCTACTGTAGGAGTAGCAGTTATATCAGAAATTGAGATAATAAAGAGTTTAAGTGGCATGATAGCACGAGGAGCATTGATAAGTACAGGGGTAATACTATTTATACTACCAGGTGTACTGATAGCTACTGAAGGATTTATAAGAGTTACATCTAGAAATTGGAGTAAAGGTTCAAAGGAAAGTATGACGAAAGGAAGGATAATATATGAAAATAAATAAGAGAATAACTAGAATATTAACCATAGTAATGGTTTTATCTATAATAACATCGAGTATTGCTTTTGCAGAAGGAAAGGTTATTAAAGAGGAAACAGTATATGTAAATTTAAACAACAAAGGCGAAGCTCAGGATATCACATCTAGTATCTGGCTTCACTCCGATTCACTTTTAAAAAATGTAAAGGATAAAACTGTACTAAAAGAAGTAACCAATGTTAAAGGTGATGAAGTACCAAGAATAGAAGATGGTAAACTAATTTGGGAATCTGAGAAAAAGGATATTTATTACCAAGGAATTACAGATAAAGAATTGCCAATAAAAACAGAGATAAAATACTATTTAGATGGAAATTTAGTAGAGCCTGAAGCTATAGTTGGAAAATCAGGAGATATTAAAATAACTATTAATATAGAGAACAGAGATAAAAGAGGTTCAGTTTATGCTCCATATATGGTAGCTACAGCAGTAGATTTACCTATGGATAAATTTACAGACGTAAAAGTAAATACTGGAAAAATTATATCAGATGGTAGCAATCAAATAATTACTTTTATATCATTACCAGGATTTAAAGAAAGTTTAGGAACAGGAAAAAATATATTAGATTTACCAAGTTCCTTAGAAATAAAAGCAAAAGTTACAGATTTCGAAATGAAACCAATAGTTTTTACAGCTACATCTGAAATACCAGAAATAGATGGATTAGAAGATGTTAAAAATCTAAACGAGCTAATAGATGCTATAGAAAAGATAAAAGAAGCTAGCGAAAAATTAAACGAAGCGACTGGGAAGCTATATGATGGTCAAATTAAACTAGATAGTGGAATAGATGAATTGATGAATGGAGTAAATACCATATCTCAAAGTGCTAATAAACTAGGAGAAGGATTTCAAGGATTAGCAAATGGTTCTGTAGAATTTGGAAACAAAGCAATGGAATTCTCTGAAGGAGCAGCTAAAACAGCAGAAGGTATAGCTAAAATTCCAGAAAGTACGAAGTCCTTAAGTGGAGGAATGGAAGAATTAATCCAAGGAACAGAAAATTTAAAGAACGGTCAAGACAACTTAACTCAAGGATTAAATAAGAGCTTAAAAGCATTGGAACAAATTAAAGTAGGAAAAGAAAAAGAAGGAAAAGCAGTGGAGCTATTGTTAAAGGGCGTGGAAGGACTAGAAACCATAGCTAAGGGAGTAGAGAAAATTCCTGGAGCAGATGGATTAGCTAAGAAAATGTTAGAAGGACTTAAAAATTCTAGCAGTGAATTATTGGCTGCCTTAACACAAGTGGAAGAAGGACTAAAAGAGGCAGAAGGAGCATCTGCACAGTTATCTCAAGGTATAGAAAATATAAATGGCGGACAAAGAAAAATAAGTGGTGGACTAAATGAATTAGCTACAGGGACAGAAGAATTAAGAGAAGCCTCAAGCCAATTAATAGAAGGTAGTGCTGGATTACAACAAGGAGCAGGACAATTAAATGAAAATGGATTAAAGGCAAAAGAGGGTTCAGCTAAATTTGTGGAAGGTTCAAAAGGTCTTTTAGCAGGAGGGGAAAAGTTAAGAGAAGGCAGCAAACAATTGGTAGAAGGTACTAAAGAATTAAATGAAGGAATGAATCCGTTCCATAAGGAAGGTATATTAAAAATTAGTGAAGAAGTAAATGGTAGCGACCTTGACATAACAAAAGCATTAGACAGTAAAGATGAGTTAGTAAATATATCAAAGGACAATAAGAGCTTCACAGGAATAAGTGAAGACATGGATGGAAACCTTAAGTTTATTATGAAAACAGAAGGAATAAAGGGAAAAGAAATCCAAGAAAAATTAGAGATAAATACAGAAGTAAAGAAAGAAAAAGGCTACATAGCTTGGTTAAAAGAAATATTCAAATAGTAAATTTGACCTCTATTAAGGAAAGACCCTTAGCCTCAAGGATGAATTATACATCTTTGGGGCTAATTTCTTTTTCTAGGCTTAGATTTATTAGTTTAATTAATATTACCTTTAGTATATAATAAACTAAAAGGTAATAATGAAATAAACTGGGGGTGTTAAAATTGGCTGATATGGAAAAGGTACTGCAGCAAATTTTAGAGAGTCAGTTGTCTATGCAAAATCAAATGAACAGAATGCAAGAACAAATAGGTAGTACGCAAGAGCAGATAGGTACTATACAAGAACAAATAGGTAGTATGCAAGAACAAATAGATACTATGCAATTAAAAATGACTACAATGGATGAAAAAATTGACAACAACCATAAAGAAGTAATTGGACGCCTAGATAATGTTGAAAAACGATTAACAAGACTAGAAAATAATCAAGATGCTATTCAGAAATTTATATT
>CAYMGW010000171.1:0-5518 GCA_964390085.1 uncultured Tissierella sp. | reverse complement strand
TCCACATTTAATTCACTATTAAATTGAGGAAATATTTTCCCCTTATTTAATAAGGGGAAATATTTTCTTAATTCTTATTTCGAAATTAATCATTTCCTATATCTTTTTCTTCTATATATTTTTTAAATTTATTTCTTATGGTTCTATCTGTTATGCCAAGTATCTCAGCTGTTTGTTTTTGATTATGATTACACGATTCAAAGGTTGATAAAATAACTTTCTTTTCAATATTTTCCAAAGTATCTCCTAGAAATACAGGTATTAATTTTTTGTCTAATATTTTATTCGATTTTCCATCTGAATTTAGGTACATTAGAATATCTTTTTTAGCTAATATTCCACCTTCAGAAAGTGCTATTGATCTTTCAATCAAATTTTCTAACTCTCTAATATTCCCATTAAATTCATAATTCTCCAAAACTTCAATAAAATCATATTCTACTTTATCAATAGTCTTATTTAAAATTCTACTATATTTATAAATAAAATGATTTATTAAAGATGGAATATCTTCTTTACGTTCACGTAAAGGTGGTAATTTAATATTTATAACATTTAATCTATAATATAAATCTTCTCTAAACTTTCCTTCATTCATCAAAGTAAGTAAGTCTTTATTCGTAGCTGCTATAATTCTAACATCCACCTCAATTTCTTCCTCTGCTCCAATAGGTGTTATCTTTTTTTCCTGAATTGCATATAGAAGCTTACCCTGTAATGAAATATCTAAATCTCCTATCTCATCTAAAAAAAGTGTCCCTTTATTCGATAGTTCAAAATAACCCTTCTTATCTCTAATTGCACCAGTAAAAGCACCTTTTTTATAACCAAATAATTCACTCTCTAATAATTCGCTTGGAATAGCTGCACAATTAACTGTATTAATTCTTTCTCCTTTTCTATTACCTATTTCATGAATTGTCCTTGCTAATAGACCCTTACCCGTTCCACTTTCACCAGTTAATAATACATTGCAATCAATATTTTTTATTTTCTCTACTGTCTTTAATATATTTTTCATGCTTTCAGATTTAGATATAATTCCATATTCACAATATTTCTGTCTTGTTTCTTCTCCTAAAACATCTAATTGCTTATATAAATTATTTACCTCTATTCCTTTTTCAATTAAGAATTCAAGTTCTTTTAGACAAATTGGTTTGGTTAGATAATTAAATATTCCACTTTTGATTGCTTCTATAGAAGATTTAATTGTACCAAATGCGGTTATTATTATTACTACAGCATTTGGATTGATTTCCTTGATTTCATAATACAGCTCCATACCATTTTCATTTCCAAGCTTTAAATCTAATATTGTTACAGATATATCATTATTAATAAAATATTCCAAAGCCCCTTTAGAGTCATATGCTAAAAACAAATTATATTTTTTCTTTAACGCAAATTTAAAAGTTTCAACAATGGCTACATCATCGTCTACAATCAATATATTATCCATTTATTCCACTTCTCCTTTATTGTTAAATATCAATGAAACCTTAGTTCCGTTTTGTATATTAGCTATTTCTATATTCCCATTATTTTCTTTGATTAATTGATAACATATAAATAAACCTAATCCTGTCCCATTAGCCTTTGTGGTAAAAAACGGGTCAAAAACCTTTGATAAATCTGATTCAGATATACATTCCCCATTATCTTCAATTACTATTGTTTTTGTGTCTTTATCTTCAAATGAATATATTTTAATCATTCCTATTTCCTTTATAGAGTCACTTGCATTTTGAATCAGATTTATTAACACTTGTTTAAACTGATTAGGATCTGCAATAATTGAAAAATCTTCAGGTATATCTATGGAAAATGTAATATTCTTATCAGTTTTTATTAATTTATAAAATAAATTTAAAAGTTCGTTCTCAAAAAACTGCTTAACACTAATCTCTTTCAATTCTGCCTCTTTTGGCTTTGAGTATTCCAATAGATTAGAAACTAATTTATTTATATAATCTATTTGTCTTGGTACATGATATAGTAATGATTGTTTAAATTCCTCATCATCAATATTTTCAGGCATTAACTCAATAAAATTCTTGATACTAGTTAAAGGATTCCTCAATTCATGAGCTACATTTAATAAAAGAAAACCTAGTGATTCCATTTTATCTTTTCTTATAAGAAATTGTTCTAGCTTTGTTTTTTCAGTAATATCTTTAAAATTAATTAATACTCCCATTAATTCGTTTTTCTTATCCAAAAGTTTAATATAATTTACCTCAAGATAGTAGTATATATTATCTACATTAATTTTAATTTTTGTATAGTATGCATCCTGATAATAGTCTAGTATGCCTTGAATAATATTTATATTAAATATATTAGCTATTTCAGTTTCATAAAAAGATTTAAAAATTACATCTTTAGAGTTAATATTTAATAGTTTTTCTGCAAAGCTGTTTACAGCACTAATTCTACCTAGCTTATCAATATAAACTACTCCAGTATCAACATTCTCTATGATTTGTTTACCATAATAAGCAATATTTTGACCAAACCATTTGTCATATATGCTTTCATATACTCCATTTGCTTTTATTCTATCCATTCCAATTTTAAATTTAAAAGCAATATTTGAATTACCTTTTCTAAATGCTATACCATATCTAGTTATATTTAATGGCTTTCCTAATAACTTAAATCCACCTTTAATCCCCAGTTTATCCATATAATATAGTAAAGTAAGTTTATTCCCAATCACTATATCTACTTCTCCTGATAACAACAACCTTAAATTCTCTTCATGATTTGCTGATACTAACATTGGCTTATTGTTCCCACGTGAACGCATTTTTTTTATCAGCTCATATCCGTCATTTTCTTGCACTGCAACATTATAATCATTTAGATTTGTTAAATCATTTAAGTCATTCCTATCAATTAATGCAATTGCTGAATGAAATACTGTTATATATTCTGTGGCAAAAACATACTTCTCTATTCTTTCCCTACTTATAGACATACCTTGAATTGCATCACATTCCTTAAGCTCCATTTTTTTAATTGCTTCAGTCCATTCTAATAATTCTATTTGTACATCAAAGCCCATCTCTTTAGCAATACTTTTGGTTATATCAATATTAAATCCTTCTATAACACCTTTCTCATTAATAAATTCAAAAGGTGGATGTTTTATATTAGCACAAATTTTTAATTTATCCATTTGAATTCTCCTTTGAACTTCATGTCTTCTCCTAAGCTATTAATGACTATATAATAAAATAAACCTATATCTCTTTTTATATTTCATGATGGACTTAGTATACGATTTCTATTTATCTCTTTTATATTCATTGTTTCTAATACTAAAACAACTTTTATTATAATAATTATAACATTAACAATAATTTATTGTATGTTAATTTTATCTAGCCTTTTTTATCAAAGAAGTCCTCATCTTTTTAAGATGAGGACTTCTTTGATATGTACTTACATATTTATAAAGTTTTAGCTATAATCTATTAAATTTCTTCAATGCTAATAAAGACTCAAAGGTGAATTAGGTAATATACTTTCAAGTAGAAGCTTAGTATATGTCTGCTTTGGATTAGTCATCACCTCTTGGCTACTTCCATTCTCTATTATTTCTCCCTTATATATAACTGCTATATGATCACTCATATATTTTGTAACACTTAAATCATGAGATATAAATAAATAGGTTAGATTATAATCTTTCTGAATTTCCTTGAGCAAATTTAATATCTGCGCTTGTATAGATATATCTAATGCTGATATAGGCTCATCACATATAAGTACCTCAGGCATTAATAAAAGTGCCCTAGCTATATTCATTCTTTGACATTGCCCTCCACTTAATTGTCTAGGATATCTATGCTTTAAATCTATATCTAGCCCAACCTTCTCTAAAATTTCATCAACTTTTTCATCAGCTGTTTTTTTATCAGCTAGTTTGTATCTTAGCATAGGTTCTTTCAAGGAAAAATTAAAGTCTTTTTTGGGATCAAAGGATGAATAAGGATCTTGGAAAATCATCTGAATATTTTTCCTAAATCCTTTTTTTTCCTTAATACTATATTTAGAAATATCCTCATCTCTATAAAGTATCCTACCTTCATTAGGCTTCGTTATGCCAATTATACATCGACCTATAGTAGTCTTTCCCGAGCCCGATTCCCCTACTAAACCTAATGTCTTACCACTTTCAAGCTCAAGACTAGCATCTGATACTACCTTATCAGTACCATATATCTTAGTTAAATTTTCAACTTTTAATATAACTTCATTATTAATATCCATAGCATCAATTTCCTTTACTTACATAATGGCATTGTACAAAATGCTCTTTTTCTATCTCAACTAATCTTGGAGTGTTTTTTTTGCAATACTCTGTCCCATAAGAACATCTTGGGGCAAAATCACAACCCTCTTTTATATCCTTCATATCTATAACTGTGCCTTGTAATGTAGGCAACAAGCTATCCTTCTCCATTTCCATAGTTACTATGGACTCAAGAAGTGCCTTAGTATATGGATGAAGAGGATTATCATAAATATTTTTTACAGATGCAGATTCAACAATATTTCCTGCATACATGACGTTAACCCTGTCACAAATATCCCATATAACCCCAAAATTGTGAGTTATTATAATAATAGACATATCCAGCTTATCTCTTAGTTCTTTTAACAACTTTAATATTTGAGCTTGAATACTGACATCTAATGCTGTTGTAGGTTCATCTGCAATTAATATTTTAGGATTACATGATATAGCCATGGCTATAGCTGCTCTTTGTAACATTCCACCTGAAAATTGATGAGGATGTTTTTTACTGTTTTTTTCCGGCTCTATTATATGCATTTTATCTAACAACTCTATCGCTCTACTATTTGCCTCCTGCTTTTTAAGCTTTTCATGAATTAATATGCTATCACTTATATGTTTTTTAATAGTAAACATTGGATTGAAGGCAGACATAGGATTCTGCATAAGATAAGCTATTTCCTTACCTCTTATATTTCTCATTTCTTTATCTGTTAATTTTTGTAATTCCTTTCCATCATAAATTATTTCTCCAGATACTATTTTACCAGGCTTCTCTACAAGTCCCATTATAGATTTAGACATTACACTTTTCCCGCAACCAGACTCTCCTACTATTCCTAGTATTTCTCTTTTATTTAAATTAAAATTAACATCCCTTACTGCCTTTACTATACCATCATCGGTGTAAAACCAAGTATTTAAATTCTTTACTTCAAGTAATTTTTCTGTCATATAGATACCATCCTTTTTATACCATCAGCTTTTTTTCTAATTCTTCACTAATACCAAATAAAATAAGTATCGTTATAGCTAATATTGCACTAGATGAAGTAACTAAAGCTGGATATGATTTAATATAAGGAAGCCCTGTTCTTATCATATTTCCCCAGGATGGAAAAGGTGGCTGTATTCCTATTCCAATAAAGCTTAAGGTTGATTCAAATATGATGGTTGTGGCAAAATTAAATATAATTTTAGGTATTAATG
>CAYMGW010000170.1:0-5562 GCA_964390085.1 uncultured Tissierella sp. | reverse complement strand
ATTCTATGTATTAAAAAAAGGAGGTATTACCTCCTTTTTAATAAAATAACATCCATATAATAAACGCTACTATGGCAAAAACTCCTATGAGAGCTGGAATCATATAGTAACCAAGTGCTATGGCCATAGCTAGAAAATCTCCCTTTTCTAGTTCTACATCCTTTTTATCTTCATCAAGCTCTTTTTTACTAAGTAACTCTCTTGCTTTCTTAAACATTAGCTATTTCCTTTCTATTTTTGATGGGGTATTTAATCTTATTATACCTCACCAGCAAAGTGACATGCAACAAAATGTTCAGGCCTAATTTCTCTATATTCAGGAACAGCTTCCTTACATATATCTTTAGCATATATACATCTAGTATGGAATTTACATCCAGATGGAGTATTAACGTTAGATGGAATTTCTCCAATAATAGATTCCATCTTTCTAATCTTCGTTGGATCTGCTATTGGAATAGCAGAAAGCAAAGCACGTGTATATGGATGTAATGGTTCATCATATAAACTATGTTTATTAGCCATTTCTACAATAGTTCCTAAGTACATAACCCCGATTCTATCAGATATATGTTTTACAACTGATAAGTCGTGAGAAATAAATAAATAAGAAAGTCCCATTTTTTCTTGTAAATCCATCATCAAGTTTAATATCTGAGATTGGATTGATACGTCAAGAGCTGAAACAGGCTCATCACATACTACGAACTCTGGATTAAGCGCTAAGGCTCTTGCTATACCAATTCTTTGTCTTTGTCCTCCAGAGAATTGATGAGGATATCTATATATATGATAATCAGATAATCCACAGTTTTCAACAACTTGAATTACTCTTTCAGTATATTCTTTTCCCTTTTTAACTAATCCATGAGCAATCATTGCTTCTCCAACTATGGTACTAACATTCATCCTTGGATTTAAAGAACTATATGGGTCTTGGAAAATAATTTGCATTTTTCTCCTTAATTCTTTAAGTTCTTTTCCTTTTAATCCTGCAATATCTACGCCATCATAAATGATTTCCCCTTCAGTTGGCTCATATAACCTTGCAATAGTTCTTCCTAGAGTAGATTTCCCACATCCAGACTCACCAACAAGTCCTACTGTTTCACCTCTTTTAATATACAAAGATACTCCGTCAACTGCTTTAACATTATTTACTGTTTTCTGCAAAAAACCACCTTTTATAGGGAAATATTTTTTGATATCTTTAACTTCTACTAGTTTTTCCATTATATATTCCCCCCTTCTTTGGAGTACTCCTCTGAGTATAAGAAACAACATGCAGCATGCTCACCATTTATTTCATAAGTACCAGGGTGCTCTTTTTTACATATATCCATTGCATGCTTACACCTTGGTGCAAAATAGCATCCTTCTGGTAATTCAAATGGATTTGGTACAACTCCATCAATACTATTAAGTCTAGCTTTATTTTCCTCTAAATTAGGAACTGATGCTAATAATCCTTGTGTGTAAGGATGTTTTGGATTCTTAAATAATTCTACAACTGGAGCAGATTCTACAACCTTTCCAGCATACATTACTAATACATGGTGTGCCATTTGAGCTACAACACCTAAGTCGTGAGTAATTAACATTATAGCAGTATTAGTTTCTTTTTGTAATTCATTCATTAGACCCAATATCTGCGCTTGAATAGTAACATCTAAAGCAGTTGTCGGCTCATCTGCAATTAATATCTTTGGATTACAAGCTAATGCCATAGCAATCATAACCCTTTGTCTCATACCACCTGATAATTGATGAGGATAATCATCTACAATCTTTTCAGCCCTTGGAATGCCTACCTTTTTTAATAATTCAATAGACTTTTTACGAGCCTCTTCCTTTGTCATCTTTTGGTGTAGTATTAAGGATTCAGAAATCTGCTGTCCCACCCTAAACACAGGGTTTAATGAGGTCATAGGCTCTTGGAATATCATAGAGATTTCATTTCCCCTATAATGTCTCATTTTAGCCTCATCTATTCCAACAAGTTCTTCTCCGTTAAATTTAATTGATCCCTTAACAATCTTTCCAGGCTTCTCTATTAAGTGTAATATGCTCATTGCATTAATACTTTTTCCACAACCAGATTCTCCAACTATGCCTAAAGTCTGTCCTTCCTTCATAGTATAAGATACACCATCTACAGCCTTTACTGTACCTTTATCAGTAAAGAAATATGTTGTTAGATCTTTAACTTCTAATATGTTTTTCATATCTTCTCTACCTACTTTCCTTAGGGTCAAAGGCATCTCTTAGTCCTTCACCCAATAAATTTATACTTACAACAGTTAGCATTATCATTATTCCAGGTGGCAACCACATCCATGGATAGTTATTAAACACCTTATTATTTCTAGCTCTTTCAACCATATTACCCCAAGTTGGAACCGGTGGTTGTACACCCAAACCTAAGAATGATAACCCAGCCTCTGTAAGAATAGCACTTGCCATTCCTAAGGTAGCACTAATTATTACAAAGGCAAAAGTATTTGGCAGTAAATGACGAACTATCTTCGTTCTATCTGAAAGTCCTAATGCTTCTGTAGCTAGCATAAATTCTTGTTCCCTTAAAGATAGTATTTGACCCCTTACTATACGCGCAAGTCCAGGCCAACTTAATATCCCAATCAATAACATTACTAAGTACATTTTCTTCTCAGGAGAAACTGTGAACATCAGTGCTGCAGAAATAGATATTACTGTAGGTGTAAATGGGATAGAATAAACGATTTCTGCAAAACGCATTAAAATATTATCTATTCTTCCTCCATAATATCCTGCAATACCTCCAATTATTGAGCCTAGAACAACTGATACACCTGCCGCCATAAGACCAACAAGTATAGAAATTCTACCTCCTAAAAGAAGTCTTAATAGTACATCTCTACCCTGCTCGTCAGTACCTAACCAATGATCACTGGATGGTGGTAAATTTTTATTTTCTAATGCAAATTCAGACATATCATATGGTGATAGCATTGGACCAAAAGTTACTAACAATACTATTATTATAAATATTGTAGCACCCGCTACAGCTACTTTATTCTTTCTAAATCTCTCCCAAGCTAATTGCCAAGGACCTATGGCCTTAGCCTTAGACATCCTTTCTTTTACATCTACTGATTTCTCTGTCATTTTACCACCTCCTATTGAACTTTTACTCTAGGATCTACTAATGCATATGAAATATCTGCTAGTAAATTTCCTGCTAATGTTAATAAAGCATAGAAAACATTGGCAGCCATTAGCATTGAATAGTCTCTATCATTAATTGATGTAAATAATATGTTTCCAATACCTGGCCAAATAAATACAGTTTCCAATAGTATTGAACCTCCGAATAAACCAGGTATGTAAAGACCTAATAGTGTAACTATTGGTAATAATGCATTTCTAAATGCATGTTTATATATAACAACCTTTTCAGTTAGACCTTTTGATCTAGCCGTTCTAATATAATCCTGATTTATTACTTCTATAACTGAGTTTCTTACATATCTTGTTAGACTTGCTAAGGATGAAATAGTTAAAACGGTAGCAGGTAAAATCATATGTTTAAGTACATCTAATATCTCCGCCCATTTACTTGGATAACCTTTAACAGCCATAACTACAGTTCTCATACCATTTAGTGGAAATGTAAACGCCCAATTCATACTTGGAACAGCAATAAAAAAGATAAGTAATAATGCGAAGAAAAACGACGGCATAGATACTCCTGTTAGTGAAAATACTGTCCAGAAATTATCATATAAACCATATTTTTTAACTGCAGATTTAATTCCTACAGGAATAGCAATAGCAAAAGCTAATACCATAGCAATTACGTTAAGATAAAAAGAGTTCCAAATATAAGTACCTATAACCTCTTTTACTGGTTTCCTATACTTAAGTGATTTACCAAAATCACCTGTAAGTGTTCTTCCTAACCATTTAAAATATCTAATATGCCATGGTTGATCTAACCCTAATTGTGCTCTTAATTGTTGTTGTTGCTCTACACTTACCTGTGAACCAATTCCTAAATATGCGTTAACTGGGTCTCCTGGCATCATTTCAATAATGCTAAATATAACTATTGTGATTATTATCATTACAGGTATTAAATGCAATAATCTTCTTGCAATATACTTTAACATGGTTTCACTCCTTCCTTCCTGTTTTGATATTTAGAATGATATGAGGCAGCAACATGGGCTGCCTCATATTCAACTCTAGAGTTAAATTTATTCTGCTATTTTAGCATCCTTCATTGCATGTTGCCATTGATAAAGTGAACTAGTCTTGAAGTTAGTTAACTTAGGATTGTATAAGTCAAAATAAGTGTTTGCATATACAGGCATCATTACAGCTTCTTCATTAAGGATTTTAACTACTTCTTTGTAAATTGGTTTAGCTTCTTCAATATCCATTATAGCTTTACCCTTGTCAAGTAATTCGTCTACCTTTGGATTGCTATATCTTGAAGTATTGTCATTACCACTTCCTATATAATCTGAATGGAATGAACTATATACAACATGTGGATCTGGAGTTTCTATTGATGTAGCTAAGAAGAATAAGCTCCATTTGTCAACGTTTGCATCTGAGTTATAGATTACATAGTCAAGAATAGTATTGAACTCTAAGTATGCAACATTAAGTTTAACTCCTAATCCTTGTTGCCAGTCTCTTTCCCACATAGGAATTAGAGTAGCTAAGATATCATGGTCTGGCATTGCAGCTATGTTCATTTCCATAAGCTTACCATCTTTTTCACGTAAACCTTGAGCATTTAACTTCCATCCTGCTTCGTCAAGAAGTGCTTTAGCTTTTTCTAAATCAAAGTCATAGTTGTTTAATTCAGCTTTAACTGCATCGTCTAAAGCCCATGAAATTTGTGAGAATGGATGAGCTTGAGTACCTGCTAAAATTTCTCCAGTTTCTTCATCTTTGAAGTAGGAGTTTACAAACTCTTCTCTATTGAATGCATAGTATAGAGCTTGACGTACTTTAGGATCTGCTGTTGGACCCCACTCACAGTTTAATTTTACATAGCCATATCCTGATCTTGGATATGAATTTACTTGCATACCAGCTTTTTTAGCATCTGCTATTTTGTTTGGCTCAATTACGCCAGCAAGTAAATCTACTCCACCAGTTGTTAATTCAACTATGTCTGTAGTTTGGTCAACGAATTTCATTATAATATCTTTAACTAAATAACCTTCACCTGTATAATTTTCATTACGAGTTAAGGATATATATTCTTTTTCTTGGAATACATCAACTTTATATGGACCTGAACCTATTGGTTCGCCAGTTATTGCCTCAACACCAGCAGTGTTGTTATATGCAAAATCTGCTCCATAGTAATGCTTTGGTAGTACAGGATAAGCACAGTTAGCAAAGTTAACTCTTAATGCTTCTTCGAAGTTAAATTGAACTGTGTAATCATCAAGAGCTACAACACCTTCAAATGTTTCTACTTTTCCATCTACATAGTCTTTATAACCTTTCATATCTTTAACAGCTGAACCATATCTTCCTGTATATGATGGGTCCGCAAGT
>CAYMGW010000169.1:4335-5581 GCA_964390085.1 uncultured Tissierella sp. | reverse complement strand
CCTGGATTAAGACAGGTGGAAGTCTTGCAGCAGATATACTAGGGAGATCTCTGCTGCTTATAGGGGCAGAGAATATTAATGAAGAAGGATATTTGCCAACTTTACCTGAAAGTAATTGGTTAAAGGCAGATTATGACATAGGGGCTGGTTTCTTTGATACGAGATTCAATGCAGATATTGGGGAGACTTATCTAGAAGCATATAAGAAATTTGGTTATTCTCAGTTTAGAGATTCATACCTAAAATTAGCAAAATATTATTCAAATCATATTAAGAATAATCGTTATGAAGTTTTTGATTCAGGAGGGAAAGAAGGATGGTTAGTAGAAGATTATGCTTATAAAACAAAGCATAAACCCACTCATGTGTCCTTAAATCATCAGATTCATGCAGCAAATTGGTTTTTAAAAATGTATGAAGTAGGGAAGGAAAAATCCTTTGAGGATATAGGATTAAAAATGTTAAATGGGATAAAAATCACTAGGGATAAATGGCTCAAAACAGATGGAAATTTACATTACTCCTATAGTCCTGATGGAATAATGGGTGGGAAGGATTATCCATATTTAACATATAATGATTTGCTGATTTTTCAAAAGACTCTGTCTAGAATTTATGGTAAATCAGATTCTGATATAGAAATATTGATGACATTTAAGAAATATTGGATGGATAAAAATGGCGTAACAGATTATCTCAAATACTAAATTAGATTTACTTTACTTCGGGAGAAAAACTCTCTCGAAGTAATAATTTTATTTAGAAGGTGATATAGTTGAAAATAAAGGGGAAAAGAATTACTATAGCAGATTTAAAATTGAAAGATGTATTTCTCATGAGGGAATGGGGATTTCATAAAAATCCTTTAATAGAGGATTATAACTTTCCACCAATGAATGATAAAGAAATAAAGATATGGTATAAAATGAAGGCAAATAGGCCATTTAATAAATATTATGGTATAAGAAATGAAGAAGAAAAATTAATAGGATATATGGGGATTAAGGATATAAAAATAATTAGAAGGGAATCTACATTAGGCATAGTTTTAGATCCAAATTATGTAGACAAAGGATATGGAACAGAAATTTTAGATACATTTTTAAATTATTATTTTACTGAGATGAAGATGAGAAGAATGCTCTTAGAAGTAGCAGAGTTTAATAAAAGAGCATATAGAGTTTATGAAAAAATGGGTTTCAAGCCAGTTGGTTACTATCTTGATGAGTTTTTTGATTCAGGATTG
>CAYMGW010000169.1:0-4325 GCA_964390085.1 uncultured Tissierella sp. | reverse complement strand
ATATAATTATATTTACAAAATGGTTTTAAATAAAAAAAGATTTTTCGAACTAAGGAAATAATTGATATAAATATGGAGTTGATAATATGAGTTTCACCCTTGAAACTACAGATATGGATTTAGGTGACACCCCTATAGAGAATATTTTTATAAATGATTTTATGCCCATGGCAAATGGAACCTATGTTAAAGTATATCTACTAGGGTATAAATATGCCCATGATAAAGATGAGAAAATAGAGGTAAACAATCAAACCATAGCAAAACATTTAGAAATACCTTTAGAAGATGTACTAAGAGCCTGGGATTTTTGGGAGAATAAAGGAATAATAAAAAAGATTCCTGGAGATGAAGATAATAAATATAATTATAAAGTGAAATTTTTAAACTTAAAGCAATTATACATAAAAAACAATCTTAGCCTATTTAACAGTAAAGAAGAAGTTACCAAGAAACCAAAATCTATTACTCCTAAAGAATTAATCGATGCAAATCAAATACCTGCTATAAATAAAATGTTTAACCAGATAGATTATATAATGAGAAGACAAACAGTAACTACTGAAAAGCAAAAAATTCTATCTTGGATAGAAAATTATAATATGAATCCAGATGTAATAGAAAAAGCTTTCTTCTATGGAGTGGAAAGAAAAGGTGTAAAGAATATAAATTATATAGAAGGAATTATAAGAAATTGGTATGATAACGGTCTTACAAATATGGAGTCAATAATAGAGCATTTTAAGACTCAGGACGAAAAATATTATAGATATCAAAAAGTTATGCGGTCCTTAGGATTAGATCATAGACCTATTACCCAAGGAGAGATGGTTGTCATAGACAAATGGTTTGAAGAATATAAATTCTCCATGGAAATGGTCCTAAAGGGATGTGAATCTTCATCGAAGGTGGCAAATCCTAATATTAACTATATTGATGGAGTTCTAGCATCTTGGCATAAAAAAGATATAAAGACATTAGAAGATATAGAGGAAAAGGATAAGCCTAAAGAGAAAAAAGAATATAAAGTAGCGAAACCTTCCCAAGGAAAGAACATTCCACTCAAGACTAGATTTCACAATTTTGAGCAAAGAACAGATAAATATACTTCTGAAGAATTGGAAAGTATTGCTAGAAGAAAGAGGGAAGCTTATAACCAAAAAGCAAAAGGAGAAGCATAGTTATGTATAAAGATATATTAAAGGAACTATCAATTGAATATGAGAGAAAAAGAGACAGGCAATTACATGAACAAAGAATGAGAAAAGAAAAAGTCTATAAAAAGATACCTGCAATTAAAAGGATAGATGAAGATATTTTTAAAACTGGCCTTTCCATGTCTAAATATATCATAGGAAATCCTGATAAATATAAAGAAAGTATTGAAAAGGCAAAGAAAACTATTGAAAAGTTAAAGATGGAAAAAGCTTATCTAATGACAGAGTCTAATATCCCTGCAGATTATATAGATATAAAATATGATTGCGAAGCTTGTAAGGATACAGGATATCTAGATAATGGCTCTCAATGTAATTGTTTAAAGCAAGCTTTGGTTTCTCGTGCTTACAAGATGTCTAACATAGAAAATGTTCTTCAAAAAGAAAATTTTAAAAACTTTAATATTAATATATTCAAAGATGAACCTTTTGAAAATCAAAAGATGACACCAAGGGAAAATATGATAGATATTGTAGGTATAGCAGAAGGTTTCATTAGTAACTTTAATGAAAATAATGGAGACAATCTATTATTTTATGGTACTACTGGATTAGGAAAAACCTTTTTATGCAACTGTATAGCTAAGTCTCTTTTAGATAAAAATAAAATAGTAATATATCAAACTGCTTTTACAATACTTGAAATAATAGAAAAACATAGATTTAAGAAGGATACTAAGGAAGATAATGATTATCAATATAATTTATTATTTGAAGCAGATTTATTAATCATAGATGATTTAGGCACGGAAGTAGCAAATACCTTTACAAATGCGGAGATATTTAATATAGTAAATACTCGAATAATAGGGGGCAAGAAAACAATAATATCCACTAATCTAACACCAAAAGAGATATCAGAAACCTATACGGATAGGGTCTTCTCGAGGATATTAGATAAGTTTATTCCACTCAAATTTTATGGATATGATTTAAGATGGGAATAAATTATAGTGAATAGTGAAGAGTGAAAAGTGAATAATTATAAAACCATAATAGAATAAAATATTTTTTAATCTTTTCAACTATTAGTTATTCGCTATTAGTTATTCACTGAATAAAGGGGGGTGAAGAATTAATGGATGCAAATGAGAGGCGACAAGAAATACTTAATATCCTCCAGTTGTCAGATGAGCCCGTTAAAGGAACCGATATATCAGAACAACTGGAAGTTAGTAGACAAGTAATAGTTCAAGATATTGCAATATTACGGGCTAGGGGAGAAAATATATTAGCTACTCCACAGGGATATTTAATGCCCAAAACTCATGAAAAGAGAAATCTAACAAAGACAATAGTATGTACTCACAAAAATAATGACCAGCTAGAAGAAGAGTTGAGAATAATAGTTGATTTAGGTGGGAAGATTATAGATGTAATAGTAGAACATCCTCTATATGGAGAAATAAAATCTCAACTACAGATAGGATCTAGGCATGATTTAAAGCTTTTTATAGATAATTTAAAATCAACTAATGCAGAGCCTCTATCTTCTTTAACAGGGGGGGTCCATTTGCACACAATAGAAGTAGATGATGAAGAGACTTTATGGAGAATAAAGGAAGCTCTTTTAGAAAAAAAATACTTGATAAAAGAGGACTAGGATGGTATATTTATAACTACAGGTGACAAGACAGCTGTAAATACAATTAAGGGGATGTTTAAAATGGGAAAATCAAAGGGTGGTATACAGAATTACTTTGTTAAGGTATTAAATGGTATGGCCTGGGGACTTTTTTCATCTTTACTTATTGGACTAATAATTAAACAAATAGGAACATTGTTTGGAATTCAGCAACTTATCAACTTTGGTTCCGTAGCACAAAAATTAATGGGCCCAGCAATAGGAGCAGGGGTAGCATATAGTGTGGGTGCTCCACCTCTAGGTATTTTTGCTTCTGTAGTAGTTGGGGCAATAGGTGCAGGAAGTATTACATTTGACGGTGGTACAGCAATTATAAATACTGGAGAGCCAGTAGGAGCATTCATTTCAGCCTTAGTAGGTGCAGAATTTTCAAAGCTAATTAGTGGAAAAACTAAAGTTGATATAGTATTAGTTCCATTAGCTACTATTATAATAGGTGGATTTGTTGGGCAGTATATAGCTCCATATATGGCTATGATAATGAATTTCTTTGGAGGTATTATCAATAGAGCAACAGAAATGCATCCAATACCAATGGGAATAATAGTATCAGTAGTAATGGGAATAGTACTTACACTTCCCATAAGCTCAGCAGCTCTTGCAATATCTTTAGGTTTGTCAGGTCTTGCAGCGGGAGCAAGTACTGTAGGCTGTGCAGCTAATATGATAGGATTTGCAGTAGCATCCTATAGGGAAAATGGGTTTGGAGGCCTTATAGCTCAAGGGCTAGGTACATCAATGCTTCAGATACCAAATATAATAAAAAATCCTAGAATTTGGCTACCAGCCATAGTTTCATCTGCCATACTAGGACCTATATCCACTTATGTTCTCAAGATGGAGGGTACTAAAATAGGTGCAGGCATGGGAACCAGTGGATTAGTAGGTCAATTTGCAACTGTAGATGCAATGGGTGCAAATCCTAAGACATTAATTTTAATTCTTCTTATGCATTTTATATTACCGGGAGTAATATCTCTTGGAGTATCAGAATGGATGAGAAAAAAAGGAGCTATAAAACCTGGTGATATGAAACTGTAAAATTAAAAAAATTAAAAGTTAATGTTTTAATATACCATTGAGGGGTATAATGAAAATAGGAGGACAAACCTCCCCACACAAAAGATGAAAGTATCCATTAGAAGGTCTAAATTTTAGATTTTCTAATGGATATTCATTTTATTCCTTGACAATGATGATTATTATGCTATAATATCTATAATTAAATACTTGGCGAAGATGGGAAATAGTAAATATGTAGCTTTTTTAGAGAGTCAATGGGTGGTGAGAATTGACAAAGTGAACTATTGAATCCAGCCCTGAGCTAATAAATTTCGAGTGAGCCTTTTGGCTAACTAGGGTGGCAACGCGGGAAAACTCTCGTCCCTACTATTATGGGACCGAGAGTTTTTTTATGACCTAACTTAGCGAACGATAGTGAGCTTTAGTAGGTCAAACGCAAC
>CAYMGW010000168.1:0-5631 GCA_964390085.1 uncultured Tissierella sp. | reverse complement strand
TATTAAACTTACCATTGAATATGAAGGTACAAATTATTCTGGATGGCAAAGACAGGAAAATGCAATAACAATACAGGAGAAACTAGAAGAAGCAATAGAAAAGGCAACTAAAGAAAAAGTAAAGCTTATTGGTTCTGGAAGAACAGATGGGAAAGTTCATGCATTGGGACAAGTTGCAAACTTCTTAACAAAATCAAATATTCCAGGAGAGAAATATAAATATGCTTTAAAGTTTTTACTACCTGATGACATTACTATTATAGAATCAGAAGAAGTAGATTTAAACTTTCATGCAAGATTTGATGCCACTAAGAAAAGGTATAAATATATAGTGTATAATGGGGAGTTGCCAAGGGCTATATATAGAAATTTTTCTTATCATGTACCTTATAATATTGATATAGATAAAATGATAGAAGCTTCAAGATATTTGATAGGAACTCATGACTTTGCTACATTTATGGCCACAAATTCAGATGTGAATAGTACAATTAGAACAATCTATAATATATCAATACAGAAAAATAAGGAGTTAATAGAGTTTAGTATAGAGGGTAATAGTTTTTTAAGAAATATGGTGAGAATAATAGTAGGCACATTGCTTTATGTTGGATTTGGGAAAATTAATATAGATGATGTACCTAAAATAATTTTAGATAAAAGAAGAGAAAGTGGAGGACCTACAGTTCCACCACAAGGTTTATTCTTAGAAAAAGTTTATTATAACCAATAGGAAAGTTTTCACTTGCTATTTTTTTCAAAAAAGAACTTGACCCAGATGAGTTTTATAAAAAAGTACTCATAATATTTTGATAAAAACTTTTTATACTCTTCAAAAACGTCTTGACATAGATAATTACTTGTATTAGAATATATTAGAGTGTTTTAAAAAAGCCCCGGAACTTTTTTAATTTTGACTACTCAACGTCGGTATAAGGAGGGAAAATGATGAAAAGCTTTATGGCTAAAACAAACGAAATTGATAGAAAATGGTACGTAATAGATGCAGAAGGCAAAGTCTTAGGAAGATTAGCTACAGAGGTAGCTACAATATTGAGTGGAAAAAATAAGCCAATATATACTCCTCATGTAGACACTGGTGACTTTGTTATTATCATAAATGCAGATAAAGTTAGATTAACTGGTAAAAAATTAGAGCAAAAGACCCATTTCTACCATACTGGATATCCAGGAGGAGGAAGAGAAATATCATATAAGAAAATGATGGCAGAAAAACCAGAAATGGCTATTGAATTAGCAGTAAAAGGAATGCTTCCTAAAAATAGCTTAGGAAGAAAAATGATTAAAAAATTAAAAGTTTATAGTGGAGCTGAACATAATCACGAAGCTCAAAAACCTGAGATATATGAATTTTAATGCTCACGAGAAAGGAGGACTGTAAGTGGCTAACATACAATTTTTAGGAACAGGAAGAAGGAAGACTTCTATAGCAAGAGTTAGATTAGTACCAGGAAATGGTAATATTACTATAAATAAAAGAAGTATTGATGAATATTTCGATTATGAAACTTTGAGAGTAATAGCAAAAGAACCATTAGTTATTACTGAAACTATGGATAAATATGATGTTTTAGTAAATGTTGAAGGTGGCGGATTTACAGGTCAAGCTGGTGCAATTAGACATGGTATAGCAAGAGCACTAATTGAATCAGATGAAGAATTAAGACCTATACTTAAAAAAGCAGGACATTTAACAAGAGACTCAAGAATGAAAGAAAGAAAGAAATACGGTCTTAAGAAAGCAAGAAGATCACCACAATTTAGTAAGAGATAATTTAAAGCACTGGGTATCCAGTGCTTTCATATTTTTTTGATAATTATTCTATTTTTTCCTAGGAATATACTTTATATAATTGCAATATATTTCTATAGGAGGGGATAGAAATATATGAAATTGATCATTATTAAAAAAAAATATATTAGAATAGGAATTATATTATTAATTGCAGTTTTAATAATGGGATATAGTTTGTTAAAAAGATTTAAAGCAATGCCAGTAACTTATTTACCAATATCAAATAAGATTATTGCCATAGATCCAGGTCATGGAGGGGTAGACCCAGGTGCAGTAAGTAAAAATGGAATAAAATAAGATGAAATAAATCTAAAAATAGCATTAAAGTTGAAACTTCTAATTGAGCAAAGTGGGGGCATAGTCTTTATGACTAGGTCCACAGATGAGGGGTTATATACACCAGAAGCTAAGACACTACGCCAAATGAAAACAGAAGATTTAAAAAAAAGAAGAGAAATCATAGAAAATAGCGGTAGCGAAATACTTATATCAATACATTTAAATAGCTTTATTAGACCATCATATTATGGAGCTCAAACATTTTTTAAAAAAGGATCCGAAGAAGGAGAAAAATTAGCATTGACTATACAAGAAGAACTAAGAAATATATTAGATAAGGATAATAAAAGACAGCCTCAAAAGAGGGATGATGTATATATATTAAATGAAGTAGGTATGCCAGCTGTACTAGTTGAGTGTGGATTCCTTTCAAATACTATGGAAGAGCAGTTGTTGATAGATGAATCATATCAAGAGAAAATAGCATGGTCAATATATGTAGGTATAATGAATTATTTTAATGAAATAGATGTAAAACATGAATTCTAAGATGTTGATAATAGTTGTGGATAATATAATTAATTGTGAATAATTAATATTGTGGATTTATCATTACTTGATTAACTGATGGTTAAAAGGAAAATATGGGTTTACATAAATTATCCACGGGTGATTGTGGATAATGTGGATAAAGTGGATTAAAAGCGAACCCAATATTCCATATGAGTTCGCTTTCTCATCATAATTTATCTTAAAACCTTATCAGCTTCTTTAAGTAATTTAATAATTTCAATGTGCTGAGGACATATTGATTCACAAGCACCACATTCAACACAGTTGCTAGCACTCTTTTCCAATTCTATAAGTCTATTATAAGAATTTCTAGATTCCTTTTCTGTTCCATAAACATAGATATTATTATATAGCTCAAAGACATCAGGGATTTCTACATTTTGTGGACAAGGAAGACAATATTCACATCCTGTACAGCCTACCTTAACATTTTTTGAATATATACCAGTTACTTCATCAACTAATGCTAATTCCTCATTAGTTAAAGAGTTAGGAGACGAATCCGAAGCTGTTTTAATATTTTCTATAACATGCTCCATAGTTGACATACCTGATAATACTACAGAAACTTCTTCAAAGTTCCAAATCCATTTTAACGCCCATTCAGCAGGAGTTCTTTTAATTTTACTTTTATTCCAAATTTTGGCTATTTCCTCTGAAGCATTCGACAATTTTCCGCCTTTAATAGGCTCCATTATTACCAGGGAAATATTTTTGTCGGCAACATATTTCATACCCTCGATTCCTGCCTGATAATGTCTATCCATGTAATTTAATTGAATCTGACAAAAATCCCAAGAATATGAGTCCACAATATTTTTAAATATATCTAGAGTATCATGGAAAGAAAAACCAGCATATTTGATTTTCCCCCTTTTCTTAGCCTCATCAAGAAAATTTAGAACCTTTAAATCATGAATTTTTTTCCAAGAATTACTTGATAATGCATGAAGAAGATAAAAGTCAATATAATCAGTTTGCAATCTTTCTAGTTGTTCATCTAAATATTTTTCAAAATCCTCATAAGATTCAACTAACCAAACAGGTAATTTTGTTGCTAGATATACTTTTTCCCTATATCCATTTTTTAGAGCATTACCTACAAAGTCTTCACTATTGCCTTTATGATAAGGATATGCAGTATCAATATAATTAACTCCATTGTCAATTGCATAGTGAAGCATCTGTGTTGCTAAATTTTTATCAATCTTACCTGAATCACCTTCAAACGTTGGAAATCTCATACATCCAAAGCCTAATTGTGATACTTTTAACCTGTCTTTAGTGAAATAACGGTATTGCATATTTTTACCTCCTCTTGTATAATTAAGCCATACTACAATATTATAACACTTACTTATCAATAAACAAAATAAGTTTAATTTTCAGATAATAGGGTAACATATTCGTAGTATGAAAAAATAAGGGAAGGAGTGGTTAAATGGACGCAAAAAAAACCCCATTATATGATGAACACGTAAGCCTAGGAGGAAAAGTTGTTGATTATGCAGGATGGTATCTTCCAGTACAATACGAGGGTTTAGTTGCAGAACATGAAGCAGTCAGAAACGCTGTAGGTTTGTTTGATGTTTCCCATATGGGTGAGATCACTATTAAAGGAAAGGACGCTTTGGCATTTGTAGATTATCTTATGACAAATGATATATCTAAAGTTGTAGATAATCAAATCGTTTATACTTTTATGTGTGCACCTGATGGGGGAGTAGTAGATGATTTATTAGTATACAGATTGGCTGATGACGATTTTTACCTAGTAGTAAATGCTTCAAATACGGCTAAAGATTACAAATGGATTTTAGAACAAAAAGGTAATTTTGACGTAGAAATCACTAACATTTCCGATACTGTTGGAGAAGTAGCAATACAAGGGCCTCTAGCACAAAAAGTATTACAAAAGTTAACAGAGACTGATTTAAATACAATTACTTTCTTCACATTAAATAGGAAAGTTAATATCAATGGAGTAGAATGTATGGTTTCCAGAACAGGATATACTGGAGAAGATGGTTTTGAAATTTATACCACTAATGAAGGCATAGTAAAGGTGTGGAAAGACATACTTGAAGCAGGAAAAGAAGAAGGAATTAAACCTACTGGATTAGGATGCAGAGACACACTTAGATTTGAAGCATCATTACCATTGTATGGTCATGAGATTTCAGCTGAAATAAATCCTCTTGAAGGTGGATTCAAGTACTTTGTAAAACTTGATAAGGCGTCAGATTTCATAGGTAAAGAAGCACTTAACAAGCAATGGAAAGAAGGACTTAAGAGAAAATTAGCTGGATTCGAAATGATTGATAGAGGAATTCCAAGAGAAGGATATGAAATCCAAAAAGATGGTAAGGTAATAGGACATGTTACTACAGGTTATATGTCACCAACTCTTAAGAAAAATATTGGTAATGCACTTATTGCACCAGAGTATACAGAGCTAGGTACAGAAATTGACATTATGATAAGAAATAAGCCTGCTAAGGCTAAAATAATTAGTAAGAAATTCTTAAAAAAATAATAAATTAGGAGGGTTAATAATGAAAGTTGTAAAAGGATTATATTACACTAAAGATCATGAATGGGTTAAAGTAGAAGGCGATTTAGCATATGTAGGTGTAGCTGATTATGCACAACATCATCTAGGAGATATAGTATATGTAGAGCTTCCAGAAGTTGATGATGAAATTGAAAAAGAAGAAGCTTTTTCAGCTATAGAATCAGTTAAAGCAGCTGCTGACGTATATATGCCAGTAAGTGGTAAAGTAGTAGGAGTAAATGAAGAATTAATAGATGACCCAGCACTTTTAAATGCAGATCCATATGAAAACTGGATGATTAAAATAGAATTATCAAATAAAGCTGAATTAGAAGAATTAATGACAAGTGAGGAATACGAAAAGTTTTTAGCTGAGGAGGAATAAAATATGTTTCCATATATCCCAACT
>CAYMGW010000167.1:0-5632 GCA_964390085.1 uncultured Tissierella sp. | reverse complement strand
AATTTTACGTATCATTCCTTTTCCTACTATATGGTTGGGTAAACATCCAAAGGGTTGAGTACATACAATATTTTCATATCCCATTCTAACCAAATCAGCCATTTCAGCTGTCAATACCCAGCCTTCTCCCATCTTGCAACCATGATTTATTATACCAGTACTTAAAGATTTTAAATCCTCAAATGAAGTTGGCGGAATAAAATTGCTATGTTTTTTAACTGCATTGATTATCATATTCTCATATATTCTAAGGTACTTCATAGTTAAGTATGAGCCCATCTTTTTAATCTTATTTCCACCGTAGATATTAACATCCTCTATAGAATTATCTACACAATACATCGCAAATCCCATGATGCCAGGGACCATAATCTCACAGTCTTCGCCTATGAGAAATTCTTCTAGATGATTGTTTCCTAACTTCGAGTATTTTACATAGATTTCTCCAACAATTCCTACCTTTATTTTTTCCTCGTGGTAAATTGGAATTCTTGTAAAGGACTTGACTATTTCCTTTAAGTTTCTCTTTATTTCTTTTAATTTATATCCTTTGTTATTTTCAAATTCCTTTCCTAAATGGTCAATCCAGAAATTCACCAAATCCTCAGTGGAATTTTTAGAGATTTCATAGGGCTTGACCTGATTTTTTAAAAGCATCAACATATCACCATAGGTTAGAGCTGATAACAATCTATCTATCATAGGCAAAGTAAGCTTAAATCCACTATTTTTTTCAAGACCTTTAACATTAAAGGATATAATGGGGATGTTATTATACCCAGCTTTATTTAAAGCCTTTCTAAGTAGATGTATATAATTAGAAGCTCTGCACCCTCCACCTGTTTGGCTAATAATGAGAGCTACCTTATTTACATCATATTTACCACTATTTAGTGCATCAAGCATTTGACCAATAACAAGTAATGCAGGGTAACAGATATCATTATGCACATATTTTAGTCCCTCATTTACAATAGAAGGACCTTCATTTTTAAGTAGCTCTACCTTATATCCATATTGTTCAAAAACCTTTTTAAAAAGGCAAAAATGGATCGAAGACATATCTGGAATTAAAATAGTATAATCTTTTTTCATCTCCTTAGTAAATACGACATTTGAATTTTGGATATCAATATTATCTGTCATATTACCATGACTCCTTTCATTGGTTGAGAGCTTCCATTAGGCTGCGAAGTCTAATTTTTACAGCTCCAAGATTAGTTATTTCGTCTATTTTTATTTGAGTATAAATTTTTCCTTCGCTTTCTAATATTGCTCTAACTTCATCTGTAGTGACGGCATCTAAGCCACATCCAAAAGAAACCAGTTGGACTAAATTCATATTATCTTTATCACCTATATATTTGGCTGCAGAATATAGTCTAGCATGATAGGTCCATTGATTTAAGACTGTAGTTCGGAATTTGGATATCTCTCCGCTAATAACATCTTCTGATATAACTACTGCACCTAATTGACATATTAATTTATCTATACCATTGTTTATTTCAGGATCTACATGGTAAGGACGGCCTGCTAAAACTATAATAGGTAAGTTGTTTTTATTTGCATAATCTATATAATGTTTACCCATATTTCGAATGTTTTCCAAATAAGAATAATATTCTTCATAGGCCTTATTAGAAGCCAGCTTTACCTCACCTAAACTGATATCCTTAAAACTCCTATTTAGAATTCCATGGATTTTCTTCGTAAAATCCTTGGGTCTGTGAAGACCAATATAATCATAGACAAAATTAATATCTTTAATCTGCGAGATATTTGCTACTATTACTTCAGGATAGTATGCAACTACAGGGCAGTTATAATGATTATCTCCCGCTCCTTCATCTAAGTTATAACTCATACAAGGATAGAATATTGTGTCAACACCTTCATCTATTAAGGATTCAATATGACCATGAACAAGTTTTGCTGGATAACAAATAGTATCAGAAGGAATAGTATGTTGACCTTTTAGATATAGTTCTCTATTAGACTTAGGAGAAACAATAACTTCAAATCCTAATTCTGTAAAGAACTTATGCCAGAAAGGTAACAGTTCATACATATTTAATACCATAGGGATTCCAATTTTTCCTCGTTTTCCCTTAATAGGCTGATAGTTATTTAAGAGTTTTTGTTTATAGCCATATATACTTAATTGTTTTTTTCCTTCTTTTTTTGCCAAAGGCCTTTCACATCGATTTCCACTAATAAACTTTCTATCATTATCAAATGTGTTAATAGTCAACCTGCAATTATTGCTACAAAGTCCACAGGTAGTTCCTTGTACTTCATGAGAGAATGTTTTCAGTTTATCTTTTGATAAAATAGTAGATACATCTTTAGCATTGGACTTTGCATAAAGGGCTGCCCCATAGGCCCCCATCAAGCCAGCAATATTAGGACGAATAACTTCCTGACCTATTTCCAATTCAAAGGCACGAAGTACAGCATTGTTCAAAAATGTACCACCCTGAACTACAATATTTTTACCCAAGCCATCTGAGGATGTAACTCTAATTACTTTATATAGTGCGTTTTTAACTACGGAAGCTGATAAACCTGCTGATATATCTTCAATAGTAGCACCATCTTTTTGAGCTTGCTTTACAGAGGAATTCATAAAAACTGTACAACGAGAGCCTAAATCTACAGGGCTGGAAGCAAAGTTTCCTAAGTTTGCAAAATCCTCAATGTTATAATTCAAGGCTCCGGCAAAGGTTTGTAAAAATGAGCCACAACCAGAGGAGCAAGCTTCATTTAAAAATATATTATCAATAACACCATTCTTTATCTTAAAACATTTAATATCTTGTCCGCCTATATCTATTATAAAGTCCACATTAGGTTTAAATTTCTTAGCACCAGTAAAATGTGCAATAGTTTCTACAATGCCATAATCTATTTGAAAAGCATTTTTTATTATTTCTTCACCATATCCAGTTACTGTACTAGATTTTATGGTGATGTTTGGAAATTTGTTATAAAAGTCTTGTAGAAAATCCTTTACAATAGACACAGGATTCCCCCTATTTGGAAGATAGACTGAATTTAAGATATTTTCACCATCATCAATAACTACCATCTTTACTGTAGTGGAGCCTGCATCAATACCAAGATATGCATTTCCATTGTATTCATTTGGATTCGAATATATTACCTTTTCCTTATTGTGTCTAGAGATAAAATCTTCATATTCTTCCTTATTGGAAAACAATGGAAAAGTATGAGCAAAATCTCCATCATTACTTTGGTTTTCAATAAGGGCTATGGCAGAGTTAATATTTACTTTTTGAGTCATAAATGCTGCCCCTAAAGCAACAAAATATAAGGAATTTTCAGGACAAATGCCTTTGGTGTTAAGAGTTCTATCAAAACTTTTTCGAAGTTCTGATAAAAATGTAAGGGGACCTCCAAGGTATACAATATTACCTGAGAGTTCTCTACCTTGTGCTAATCCTGCTATAGTCTGATTTACAACAGCATAAAAGATACTGGCAGCTACATTGTTTCTTTTAGCACCTTGATTTAGGAGAGGCTGTACATCTGATTTGGCAAATACACCGCATCTTGAGGCGATTGTATATAATCTATCATGAGATGCTGCCAAATCATTCATTTCACTAGGAGTGATATTAAGTAAAGTTGCCATTTGGTCAATAAATGCCCCTGTACCACCAGCACAGGAGCCATTCATACGAACTTCCAATCCGTCCGTTAGAAAAAGTATTTTTGCATCCTCTCCCCCTAGCTCTATAACCACATCTGCTTCTGGTATCAATTTTCCCACTGCGACCCTAGTTGCATATACTTCTTGGACAAAAGGAATTTTACATCTATCAGCAAGTCCCATACCAGCAGAACCAGAGATAGACAGATTAACATATTCCTCACATTGACATTCTTTTATAATTCTCTCTAATAATTCTTTAGTTTTTTCATTAATTTGAGAATAATGACGCTCATAGGAACTAAAAATTATATTGTCATTTTCATCTAATACAATACATTTTAACGTTGTAGAACCTACATCAATACCGATTCTCATTTTTATCGTCCCTTCATTTCTATATAATTAATTTTACTATATCACAGTTTTATTAATATTCAATATGGAGAGCAAATATAACATAAAGTCTTTAGAAAAACAGGTTAAATAGGGGATAGCAAGAATACTATCCCCTATTTATATCTAGATTGTTTTACTTATCTTTTTTGTTATGCTCTAGATTAGAAAGCTTTTCCTTGATATTTGGGACGGCCTTTTCTAAACGTTTATGAACAAATCCTTTTTCTTTCAATAATTTTTCGTATTTTATTTTTAATTCTTCAATATGTAGCTTTCTTTCATCTAGGAGATCTTCAAAATCTAACTTTTGTCCTGCAAGTTTATGCTTCATATTATCCTTAGTTTTAATTGCTAATGTCATGCCTTTATAAATGTTTTCACCAACATCCTCTGAATAGGATCTTAATTTTTCAGCTATTTCTCCACGTATACGCATATGTTTTTTTATTTCCATGATACCTAAAATTGTTATAATAAAATCTGTTATAAAATATGCTAAAAGCAGAACCAATATAATGTTACCAGCCTTATTATCTAGGATAGATACGAACTTTGCAATTGATGGATGAATTATATCTATCATAAAGACTCCAGCAAGACCCCATATAATTGAAAAAGATAGGCAAACATAGCCTTTTATATTAAAAGGCATATCATTATAATCCCACCATTTGTCATGGAATACTTTTTCAAGTATAAATCCTGTAATAAATTCTAAAGTTGATGTAAGGAAAAATGTGCTTAAAAATAATAGGAAAAAGTTGTCTGCTAAAGGCGCCAAACAAAAGATTAATATTATCATACCAAAGCCATAAATTGGACATACGGGACCATTTAGAAAACCTCTATTAACAAATTTGCCAGATGTTACTACATGATAAGCAACCTCTACACACCAACCTAAGAAGGCATAAATAATAAAAAACCATAAATATTCCAATACAAAGTTTATCATTTTTATCACCATGTTTTATTAAAGTATTTGATGATATAATTATAGTTCAAAAAATGAATAAATTCAATTTACCTTATTGAATATAAAGTTGTTTAGGAAATTAATAATATTTTGCTATAATATTATTAAAGAAAGGGGTGTTTATATGACCAAAATACTTTTAGTAGAAGATGATGCAACTTTAGCCATGGGAATAGAGTATTCTTTAAAAACTGAAGGATATATAGTAGATATGGCAAATAGTCTTGCTAAGGGAAAAGAATTAGTGGACAAAGTAGACTATGATTTAATAATATTAGATATTGGATTGCCAGATGGAAATGGCTTTGATCTATGTAGATATATAAGAAAAAATAAGACAACACCAATTATATTCTTAACAGCTCAAGACGAAGAAGTAAATATAGTAATGGGACTAGATATTGGTGGAGATGATTATATAACTAAGCCATTTAGGATAAAAGAGCTGATTTCTAGAATTAAGGCAGTACTTAGAAGGGCATCTAATGCTACTCAAAGAGATATTTTAGTATCTGGGGATATTAAGTTAAATTTAATGGAATATAAGGCATATATCAAAGGAGAATTAGCTCAATTAACGC
>CAYMGW010000166.1:0-5639 GCA_964390085.1 uncultured Tissierella sp. | reverse complement strand
ACTTGGATAGTTCCACTATCAACTCTTCTCTCTTATCCCTTCTTCTTTCTTCCTTCTTCATTTCTTCCTCTTTCTTCCTTCTAATGTAATATACTCTTTTATTCTTCCTTCTTTTTCTTATTCCTTCTTCTTCAGTTACAACTATATCATTTTTATCAGATCTAATTATTTCTATTTCGTCATCCTTAGCTGTTAACCTATTATTAATAAGGTTTTTTCCAATACTTAATACCGTTAGACCTAAGACTATTATTAGTCCAAATAATATTATTCTCCTATTTACCATCATCAACCCTCCTAGATTATACTATTACATTATATTAGAAGAGTTGTCAGACTATGATTAAATTATCTTTTACTTTTTAATAGATGTAAAATATCCACCACTAATAGGATTTATATTATTTACAGTGATAAAGGCATTCTGATCATATTCATATACTATTTTCTTTAAATTAGCTAAATCCTTACGATTTATTGCTACATTTAATATTTCCTTACTTCCTTCTAATCCTTGACCTATTATAACAGTTACTCCAAATCCATTTTCCCTAAGAATTTGAATTAATTCTTTGTTATCTGATGTTTTTAAGATAATTTGTACTGCTAGATTTCCTAAAGCAATTTTATTTTCTATTGTAATTCCCAAATAATTACCGCATGCAAAACCCAATGCATAGGATAAAAGATTCAAAGGATTATCCAAACTACTAACTACTTTACTTAATGCTGTTACATAAATGCTTACTTCAAAAAATCCAATTAATGCAGCCTGTAGCCTTCTTCCTTGTACTACCATAAGTGTCCTAATAGTAGCTAGGGATACATCTGACACCCTTGCAAAGAAAATAAATAAATATCCATATAATAACTCCATATTTCTCGCCTCCTTAAGATAAAAAATAAGCAAGGTTACCCTTGCTTATTATATTAATACATTTCAAAATATTTTTCTATTCCTTTTATTATAGCATCAACTATTTTATATTGATACTCTTCTGTAAATAAAAGTTTATCCTCCGCTGCATTAGATAAAAATCCTGTTTCCACTAAAACTGCTGGCATTTTGGTTTCTCTTAAGACTACTAGATTTGGTCTTTGAATTATACCTTTATCTACTGCTCCTGTAGCCTTTAATAGCTCGTCCATTATAAGCTTAGCAAATGGATGTTGATCTACTTCTTTTTTCTCTGATTGAGTTGCTGGGCAATATAATACTTGGATACCAGATATTGACTTATTATCATGAGCGTTACCATGTATACTTACAAATATATCTGCATAATTATCATTTGCTATTCTAGCTCTTTCATATAGATCGATAAATTCATCTGTATCTCTAGTCATTATTGTATTGTATCCTTGAGCTTTGAGTGCATCATTAAGTTTCAATGAAATGCTAAGATTTAAATCCTTTTCTCTTCTTTTGCTTGCAGATGTAGCTCCAGGATCTTTTCCTCCATGTCCAGCATCTACAACAATAAGCCTATCTGAAGGTTTTAAACTTTCACTCTTACTTATCAACAATGAAATCTTACTATCTAACTCATTGGAAAGCAATATATATTCTACACTTTTCCTAAATTTAATAAAAAGTTTAGTCTCTATTTCATCTTTGGAAACTTCAATTTCATCTATTAAACCATCTTTTATGGAAACTATACCTTCATTTAATTCTACATTATCTGTTGGAATTGTTACTTCTATCCATTTACTTCCCTGCTCATGGTTTACAGAATAATTTGTTTCTACAAGATTGTTAATAGTAAACATCCTATTTTCACCTTCTGAAGTATAAGAAATATTTTCCCAGAAGGATTTTTCTGGATAAATTACTATCTTATCTTCATAAGTATCTACTTTCACATTAGGATCAGCTATACCTTCTTTTATATCTAATACTATTCTAACAATTTGATCCATCGGGCTATAGTTATTGTCAGCACTAAACTGTGATACTCTGACTCCTTTAACAAATCCTAAATCATAGTCATAACTATAGTAAGTGCTTCCATCTAAAACAGAATCCATTAAATCTATTACTATTCTTTCTGGATTCTTAAGTTTCATAAAATTAATCTTAGACTGAGATGTACCATTGACTACAATAGCTTCTTTCCCATCAATTAATTCTTTAGTAATTGATTTTACCTTATTACCGAAGGATACTGTCATATTTTTATCGCCATTTGTTAGTAGAACATTATGTTCTACTGCCTTATTTAATGTTATTACTATCCTAGTAATATTAGGCTCATATGAAAACTGAGAATATTGAACTTTTCCAATAATATCATCATTTACATCTATTGTTCCCGAATTATCTCCAGCACTACCTAATGCAAGTTTAGAATCTTTAATATCGATAACTAATTTATTTGCATCCTGTAAAAACATTGTCTCGTACTCTATATTTTTACTACTATTTATAATCAGTTTATTTTTATCTGTGCTTCCCTTACCAACAGAAATACCACTGATTACACCGGACTCACTTTGTGGAACTTCCGGCTTAGTATCTTGATTAGAATTAATGTAAGGAGCATTCTTTGCACTATCCCAACCAACTTCATAACCAAATATTTCAGTAACAAACCTCAATGGAACCATGGTTCTCCCATTATTACTACCTAAACTTGCTATTCTAGGAATAGCATATTTGTCTAAAATTCTCTTCTCACCATTTATTATAGCTATATTACTATCTATGGCGAACTTTCCTTCCTTATTTCCATAGGTCACTGTAGCCGTCTTAGTTTTTTGATCCCAGCCAACTTCTGCACCATAGTTTTCGGCTACAAATCTAATAGGCACTAATGTCCTGTTGGTATGAACAAAGGAGGGAAACTCAGTATTTATTGCTTGTCCGTCCATAATGATAGGTACTTGTGTTACTGATACTCTAGTACCGTTCATACTTACTTGAATTGTCTTGTTATTGGCTGCATGTCCTATTTGACTAAATAAGAATAATAGTACAAACAAGGACAAGATTATCTTCCACTTTTTCATTTATCTACCTCCTTATGTCCCATCTATCCCTGATAAAGTTTGTCTATTTTATTTATATCACTTAGTCAATTATTATGTCAACGAAATCCGAATTTTGTAACCATAATGTAATATTACTTATCTGAGGATAAAGCCTTATATAATTCATCACTTGTAGGTGGTTCTATATCGCAAATTTCTCCATTTTTCTCCAATATAATACCTTCTTCTGTTATCTCTCCTATAACTGTGGAACTAATCCCGACCTTATCCAATTCTTCATTTATTTTTGAAACCTTCTCTTCCTCTGCAATAATTAACATAGAACCACTAGATATTAATCTATATAAGTCTATGCCTACTATATCTGCAATTTCCTTAGTCACATCCTTTACAGGTATCAATTCTTCTACAATCTTTATTCCTTTTCCTGTAGCCTTTGCAGCTTCCCAAACTGCTCCTAAAACTCCTCCTTCTGTAATATCATGCATATATCTAACGCCAATTTCTCCGCAGATTATACCTTCCTTAACCACACTAAGCATTCTATCCATATTTTTTGCTATTTCTAGCTTATCTTTTCCTATTTTGTCAACCAATTGTGCTTCTAGTTCTTTGGCAATTATGGATGTTCCTTCTATTCCAGCATATTTAGTAATCAATACCTTGTCCCCAGTTTTTATTGCTCTTGAATTTGGTAGTTTTTCTTTAGATTGTTTCCCTATAACAGTTGTGCTTATTACAATTCTATTAACTGCATCTGTGATTTCTGTGTGACCACCTACTATCTCAACATTTATTTCTTTTGCTGCTTCTCCTGCTTCCTTCATTATGTTCTCTATATCTTTCGCTGTAGTACTAGGTGGCGCTAGTATAGTAAGAAGCACTCCTATTGGTTCTGCACCGCTAGTAGATACATCGTTGCAGGAGATATGTATGGCCAACTTTCCAATACCCTTGGTCGCTCCTGTAATAGGGTCTGTACTTAATACACATAAGTCATTACCAAAGTCAATAATAGCAGTGTCCTCTCCTACTGCTGCTCTAACTAATACCTCTTCTCTTTTGTTCTTTATATTTGATAAAACTATTTTTTCTAAAACGTCATTAGGTAATTTTCCAATTTCCATTTTTTACCTCCTAGAATATTTATCTACTATTTATTTGAGTATATTGTATCATATGTATAACACTTTTCATATAGTTTGGGTACACTTTAAAAACTGTTTTAATAATATTTAAAATGATTTTGGAAAGAATAAAAGAAAGTGAAGAGTTAAAAGTGAATTTAGTTGTTCACTATAGAAAGGGAGGGCTTAGTTTTGATGATACCTTGTTCTGAAAAATGTATTTATGAAGAGGATGGATTATGTGCTTTAAAGACAGTTATTCCTCCATCTAGTACTCCTACTAAAGATTGTCCTTATTTTACTGAAAAAGAAAAGAAAAATGATTCATAAGCTCTCGAAAGCTAAAGATTAAAGCACCATTAGCCAAGTTTAATAATTTGACTAAGGGTGCTTCTTAGGCTTTAAATCTTACTTTTCAATAGTAGTTCCTGCTTTTCCCTCTATGGCATCTTTTAAAAGCTCCAAAGAAGTAATTATTACCTTCTTTCCACCTCGAGCTAAATATTCTATTCCAGCTTCTATCTTTGGTCCCATACTTCCCTTAGGAAATTGTCCTTCTTCATAATACTTCTTAGCTTCTTCTAAGGACATTTTTGATAAAAATTCTTGATTTGGTTTTCCAAAGTTTATTGCTACTTGAGGAACTCCTGTTAAGATTACAAGGAACTCCGCCTCTATTTGATTTGCTAATAATGATGATGCGTAGTCTTTATCTATAACAGCCTCTACACCTTTTAATATTCCATTATCTTCAGCAACTGGAACTCCACCACCACCTACAGTGATTACTATAGTTCCGTTGTCTGCTAATGTTTTTACTGCTGATTGCTCAACGATATCTAAAGGCTTTGGTGAAGGTACTACTCTTCTATATCCTCTTCCGCTATCTTCAACCATAATATAGTTTTTAGTCTTAGCAATTTCATCTGCTTCTTCTTTACTATAGAAAGGACCTATTGGTTTCGTTGGTGAATTAAATGCTGGATCATTTTCATCAACTACCACTTGTGACAATATACAAGCAACATCTCTTTTAATCTTTCTTTTTCTTAATAAATTTTCTAAAGACTGCTTTATCATATAACCTAGCTGTCCTTGAGTCTCAGCTACGCATATATCAATAGGCAATACTGGAATTTTATCTTTAGCTGCTTCGCTTTGTAAAAGTATATTCCCTACTTGTGGTCCGTTCCCATGAGTTAATATAATTCTATATCCTTCTTCAATTAAATCTGCAATATATGGACACATTTTATTTATATTGTTGTATTGCTCTTCTGCTGTACCCTTTTGTCCTTCAGATATTATTGCGTTTCCTCCAATTGCGACTACTATTTTTTCCTTCAAAGTAAGCCCTCCTGATTTTGACGTGATATTTTATAACGAATTTATAATATTATACCACTTTGAATTATTAATGATAAATATTTTTTCAAAAAAATAGATGGGATTCCCCATCTATCTTTCATTTATCATATCTATTAGCATTTTGTTTACTATTTGAGGATTTGCCTTTCC
>CAYMGW010000165.1:2655-5664 GCA_964390085.1 uncultured Tissierella sp. | reverse complement strand
TTTCTACCATGTAAAGTAGTCGTTTATGAAAAGGATGGAACCGTAAGAATAGGAACTGCAAGACCAGAGATGTTAATGGGTATGGCAGGCTATGATGATTTAGGAGATGTGGCTAGTGAAGTAGAAAAAATATTAATAGAATCTATAGATGCAGCTGTATAACGTTTTCTTATAGAAGGTGGTCAAATGATATGACCACCTTTTTTCTTTTAAAAAGAAATGTATTGACCCACTATGGGTATTATATTATATAATATATAAATGTTAGTTATCCCTACTAAGTAAGGAGAAAGTATTCCTATGAATAACCTAAAAAAAATTGCTTTAAAAATTTTATCTATTCCCCATATAAGTTTAAAAAAATATTATAAGCAATATCGCAAACTACTAAATATATTAAATCCACCCTCGGAGCCAATTTATAAGATGCTGGATCATAAGATCATGGTGGAGGATAGAGAAATTCCAGTGCGTGTTTTTATCCCTAAAGCTAATCCTCTTCCTAAGGTTTTGATTTTCTTTCATGGAGGTGGATGGGTTACAGGAAATATTGATTCATATACTAATGTATGCGCAAATATGGCTAATCAAACTAATCATATAGTTATTTCAGTGGATTACCGTCTAGCTCCTGAAAATCCTTTTCCTGCAGGCTTAGAGGATTGTTATTATGTTACTAAGGAAGTTTTTTCAAACCCTGAAATATTAAAATGTAAACAAGAAGATATTACATTAATCGGCGACAGTGCTGGAGGCAATTTGGCAGCAGTAGTTTCTCTTATGGCAAGAGACCGAGGTGAATTTTTACCTAGTAAGCAGATTTTAATATATCCTGCTACCAACTATGATCACAGTGAAAATTCTCCTTATTCCTCTGTAAAGGAGAATGGGGCAGATTATATAATGACTTCAAAACGAATACAGGATTATATGGATTTATATATCCAAAATGAAGAGGATAGGCTAAGCCCTTATGTGGCACCACTATTAGCTGAAAATCTTTCAAATCAGCCTAAAACTTTGATTATTACTGCAGAGTTTGATCCCCTTAGGGATGAAGGAGAGGCTTATGGAATAAAGCTAAAACAATTTGGCAATGATGTGAAAATATATCGAATGAAGGATGCCCTTCATGGCTTTATTTCCAACCCCTTAAGCTCCGATGATATTGATAAATGCTATGAAATTATAAACTTATTTTTAAAGGATAAAAATGATTAAAAAAGAAGGTATAGTATGAAACAACAAAAAGAAGTAAAATGGACTAGACTTGATAATGCTTCAAAACTATTTCCAGCAATCGCTAACCATAAGGATACAAAGGTGTTTAGGCTTGCTTGTGAGTTATACGAAGTTGTGGACCCAGAAGTTTTACAACAATCATTAGATTTAACTATTGAAAGCTTTCCCCTATATAAGTCCGTCTTAAGAAGAGGGGCTTTTTGGTATTATTTTGAATCTAGTGATATTAAGCCAACAGTAGAATTGGAGTCTAATCCTCTTTGTGCCCCTATTTATATAAAAAATCAAAGAAACCTATTATTCCGTGTATTCTATTATAACAAAAGAATTAATCTAGAAGTTTTTCATTCTCTTACTGATGGTGCTGGTGCCATTTGGTTTATGGAAACACTTATATATCATTATATGATTATTAAATATAAAGAAATATTTAAAGATAATATACCTGAACTAAACTTCAAAGCGTCCATAAGTGAAAAAATGGATGATAGCTTTTGGAAGAATTATAATGGAGAGGATAATATTAGTCAAAAGCTTAAGGATAAAAAAGAGAGATCTCGACCTGCCTATCATATTAAAGGAAATAGAATTACGGAAAATAGAATGAAGTTGATTGAAGGAGCTATGTCTGTAAAATCTGTTTTAGGTATTGCTCATGAATATAACACTACTTTGACAGTATTTATAGCATCCTTACTTATCTATTCTATTTATAAAGAAATGCCGGCTAATAAGAAAAAAAGGCCTATTGTTCTATCTGTACCTATTAATTTGAGACAATACTATGAATCAGCTACAGCAAGAAATTTCTTTAGTACTATGAATATAAACTATAACTTCAAAAGCCCTGATTTTGAAAAAATAATCCAAGGTGTAGATGAAGACTTTAAAAAAGGATTAACCAAGGAACAATTAAATAGAAAACTAAATCATCTTATGTCCTTGGAAAAAAATCTATTTACAAGGGTGATTCCATTACCTATTAAGGACTATGCTCTTCGTATAGCTGATAAATTAAATGATAGAAAGATATCTTCATCCATTTCAAATATAGGAAAGATTATAATGCCTGAAGAATTTAATAATTATATAAAACAGTTTAGTATTTGTGTAAGTGCTAGACGACCTCTGATAACCTTGTGTTCTTATGGAGATAGAATGGTTATAAGCTTTACCTCACCATTTGTGGAAACTGATATACAAAGAACATTTTTTCAATTTCTTTCACAAAGAGGGATTGAAATTGAAATCACATCAAATCTTTAGAAAGAAGGAAGTATAATGAAATATTGTACTCATTGTAAAGTTCATATACGAGAAAATCGAGAAAAATGTACCTTATGTGGTAATATTTTACCTGATATTGACAGTGCTCATATCAAGGAGGAAATCTTTCCTAAAATATCTCCTTACTATGAAAGTCATCTAGCTATTAAAATCATGATTTTTATTTCCATTGCAGCTGTAGTAATTAGCTTTGCCATAAATATGCTCTTTCCATCCAATATAAACTGGCCACTATTAGTGGTATTTGGACTGCTCAGTATGTGGCTAGGATTAATTGCCATTGTACAAAGAAGGTATCATATACCTAAGAAAATTGTACGCCAGGTTGCAATTATATCATTACTTGCTATTTTTTGGGACTGGAAAACAGGCTGGAGAGGCTGGTCCTTAGACTATGTAATTCCCATTACTTCAATGGCTGCTATGATAGTTATGTATGTAATAGCTAAAATCATGAATCTTAGCATAAGGGATTATATC
>CAYMGW010000165.1:0-2645 GCA_964390085.1 uncultured Tissierella sp. | reverse complement strand
TTTTGTTTATGCTATTTGGTTGGATAAATGTCATATATCCAACCATAATTTGTGTAGCATTGAGTATTATATCTTTATCAGCTATATTTATCTTTCATGGGAAAGATATAAAGGTGGAGCTGGATAAGAGGATGCATATTTAAATCAAACTACTTATCCAACCTACTAATCCACCAGCCATAATAACCCATGCAGAATTTATTTTAAACTTAATCAAAGAAAATAATGATACTATAAATATTATAACGGCTAAGACATTAGTCAAAGATGATATGCCTAGCTTAAAGCTTACAGTAGCCATCAATGCTAAGGAAGCTATGTTGACACCATCCAGTATTCCAGATATCCAAGAAGAATTTCTCAACTTTGGTATTAAAGGATTTAATGCCCAAACCAGTATAAATGATGGGAGAAATATTCCTATAGTAGCCAATATAGCTCCTGGTATACCCCTTAGCAAATACCCAATAAATGTAGCTGTAGTAAATACTGGTCCTGGTGTAAATTGACCTACTGCAACTGCATCTAGCAGCTGCTGATTTGTAAGAAGTCCTAGCTTCTCTACGAACTCTGCTTCTAAAAATGCCAAAAGTACATAGCCGCTTCCATATAAAACTGAGCCTATCTTTAAAAAGGTAAAAAATATTAAATACAAGGGTAGTATTCCTATTCCAAATATCTTATTTTTTATTTTTTCTTTATTTTGTATAGTCATCATAATAATCCCAGCAATAAACAACAATGGTATCTCTTTTATCCCTAAAAAATATACGGCTATTGTAAATAATCCAAGGACTAAAGATGTTTTATTCTTTATTACTGATTTCCCCAATCTATATAAGGCTTGTAAGATAATAGCCATAATAACAGGCTTCATTCCATAGAGTATAGACCCTACTTGAGGAATACTACCATATTTCACATAGGTTATTGCAAACAATAGAACTATAACCATTGCGGGGAAAATAAAAAATGTACCAGCTAATAATAATCCTAATAATCCTCCTCTTTCATATCCAAGATGAATTGCAAGTTCAGTTGAATTTGGTCCAGGTATAAGGTTTGTAGCCCCAATTAAGTCCATAAACTTTTCCCTAGTTATCCATTTTCTCTTATTTATTATTTCCTCTTCCATCATTGCAATATGTGCAGCAGGTCCCCCAAAGGCCAAACTACCAATTATTAAAAATACCTTTGCTATTTCTTTTTGTCTCTCTATCTTTTCAGAACTGTCTAAATTCTTATAATTAATATCACTCAAAAAATCACCCCTTTATTGTGTCAACCAATTGATACCCTAAGAAGTGATTTTATTAGCAATTATATTAAATAATTTACTTTTCTTTTATTTCCTTATGTTTCTTCTCTCCTAGCTTATAAAGCTCTTCTTCTTCCTTAGTAGTTACTATTAATTCCGGCACCTTGGCTGGCTTATTATCTACTAGGTGAACCATAGTAAAAAATGCAGTCAGTGCAGTTTCAGGCTCAGAATAATTATCCATTTCATGAACTACTACCCTTACCATAATCTGCATAGAAGATTTACCTACATATGCTAGCTGTCCAATACATGTCACAATACTTCCTACATGAATCGGTCTATGAAATACAATTTCATCAACCCTAGCAGTAACTACGATACCTTTACAATGTTTTGTTGCTGTTATACCTGCTACAGTATCCATAAGCTTCATTAAGTCTCCGCCATGAACATTTCCATAAATATTGCTATGAATTGGTTCCATTACCATTGATGTTTCGGCTCTTGCAAAGGATATATTATTATATAGATTTAAATTATTTGTCATTCGTTTACCTCCAAGTTAATTTCTCTAATTCAATATGATTACGATACCATTCATCATTTTCTAAAAGTATTTCTGGTGAACCTGAGTTTTTAACTCTTCCGTTTTCTAAAATAACTACAGTATCGCAAGAAATCATAGAAAATAATCTATGAGATATAGATAAAATAGTACGTGTATCACTAGCTTTTTGTAATACAGATATTATATTTTCTTCAGTAATAGCATCTAGATTTGCAGTTATTTCATCAAGGAGTAATATAGGTGGATTAGTCACTATGGCCCTTGCAATAGCTAATAATTGCTTTTGACCCTGTGAAAAAAGATTGTGAGCCATTTTTGTATCATATCCATTTTCTAAAGATAATACATAATCCTTTAATCCTACAAAATCTATAGCTTCTTCAATTTGCTCTCTAGTAATACTTTTATCTTGTAAACTAATTTGATCTGCCACTGTGCCCTTTATAGAATGAAAACTTTGATCTACATACCCAAATATTTTCCTTTTCTCATTATTTGGAATACTATATACATCAACTCCATTTATAGTTATACTGCCATCCGTTGGTTTAAGAAGCCCTAATATTAACTTAAATAAAGTGGACTTCCCAACTCCTGTCCTGCCTACAAAGGTCACTTTTTCCTGTGGCTGAAATTCAAGATTTATATTTTGTAAAACATCTCTTTCTTCTTCATAGTAAAAGCCAAGATTATTAAAGGAGAGCCTTACGTCTTCTCTATTTGGTATAATTGTTTTAGAAGTAAGTTCACTATTTTTATCTTCATCATCTGGCTCATTATAAAACTCATTTACACGATGAATACCTGATACAGCTC
>CAYMGW010000164.1:0-5664 GCA_964390085.1 uncultured Tissierella sp. | reverse complement strand
AGGAGCAACTCTCATAAACGAAGAAAAAAATAGGCTTGTCATTGATTTTGATCCAGATATAATAACACCTGCAGATCTAATAACTACATTATCCACCAAATATAAAATAAAAGACATATTAATAGAAAACCCTCCTATTGAAGAAATCATTGCTAAGCTTTATGGGGCGTTTAATATATGAGAGGATTTTTATCTATTATAAAAATAAGATTTAACCTATTGCTACAATATAGAGTTGCTGCCTTTGCAGGTATGATTACTCAATTTTTCTTTGGTATGATTATGGTTATGGTATTACTTGGTTTTTATAGTTCCTCAGCTGGAGAGATGCCTATTAACTATAAAGCAGCTATTACCTATATATGGATTGGTCAAGCTATGCTTGGAATGCTACCTTGGAATGGAGATAGTGAGATACAAAATTTAATAAGAACAGGAAATGTAACCTATGAACTTCTTAGACCTATGAATTTATATAATTATTGGTTTGCAAGAGCTTTTGCTTTAAGAACCGCACCAACTTTGCTTAAATCTCTTCCTTTATTTATTGTAGCCTTATTATTACCAAAAGATTATAAAATGTCATTGCCTCCAAATATTCTAGCTTTATTAGGATGGATAATAACTACCTTTGGTGCCCTTATGATTTCTTGCACCATAACTAATATAATTAATATAACTACTCTTTATTCTCTTTCAGGAGATGGTATACAAAGACTATTAGCAACCATTGTTACCATATGCTCTGGGATGATAGTACCATTACCACTTTTTCCAGATAAATTTAAGGAAGTGTTAAATTATTTACCATTTGGTGGCTTAGTAGATATTCCGGCTAGATTTTTTACTGGAGAAATTCCTTTCAATCAGCTAACTAGATATTTTTTGTTTCAGTGTATATGGGCATTTGTAATTTATATATTAGGACAATGGATTTTAAATAAAAAAATAAAAGATTTTGTAGTACAAGGAGGCTAGAATATGGATAGTATAAAATTATATTTTAAATATATTAAATTAAATATAGAATCTCAGATCCAATATAAGTCCTCCTTTATTATGATGTCTATTGGCCATTTTTTAATAACTTTTATTGAATTTCTCGGTGTATGGGTATTATTTGAAAGATTTAATAATATTAGGGGGTTTACTCTAGAAGAAGCGGCTCTATTCTACGGAATAATACATATTGCTTTTTCTATTACTGAGGCTTGGACCAGAGGCTTTGATATTTTCCCAAGATTAGTTAGATCAGGAGATTTTGACAGAATACTTCTTAGACCAAGAAGTATAGTATTACAAGTATTAGGGCATGATTTTCAGATAATGCGAATAGGTAGATTTGTTCAGGGACTTGTTATACTTATATGGGCTATGTGTAAGCTAAATATAAAATGGACTTTAGGAAAGATTTTATTGTTAGTGGGATCTATTATTGGAGGGAATTTTCTATTTTCAGGTCTTATAGTACTTCAGGCTACCTTATCATTTTGGTCGGTACAGAGTTTGGAAATAGTAAACTCCTTTACCTACGGGGGAGTGCAAGCAGCACAATATCCAATATCCATATATAAATCTTGGTTTAGAAAAATACTTATATATGTTGTACCTTTAGCTACAGTCAACTATTTTCCCGCTATATTCATACTGGAAAATGGTGATTCATTGAAATATCCTTCATGGACAGGCTGGGTTTCTCCATTGGTTGGAGTTGTATTTTTCATATTATCATTACAGGTGTGGAAAATTGGAGTAAGGCATTATACTTCTACTGGAAGTTAATTTATGTTGATTATCTTGAATAATATCTAACTATAATGTAAAATTATTTAGAGCTACAAAACATAATAACTATATTAATCAACTAGGAGAGGCTTATATGAGTAAAAATATAAATTTAACAGAGGGAAATATATCTAGTACCCTTACTAAATTAGCACTACCAATTATGGGAACATCCTTTATACAGATGATGTATAATTTAACAGATATGATGTGGTTAGGTAGGCTTAGTACCAATGCCGTAGCTGGTGCAGGTACTGTAGGCTTTTTTATGTGGTTTGGTATGTCTCTAGTACTTATTTCTTCAATTGGAGTAAGTGTAGGGGTATCTCAAGCCTATGGAAGGGAAGATATGAATGATGCAAGAGAATTTATTTCTAATGGAATAAAATTAGACATATTTATAGGGATAATGTATTCTTTATTATTATTAATATTTAGGAATCAGGTAATTGGATTTTTTAATTTGGGTGATGTAGAGACTATTCAAATGGCAATAGATTATTTAGTAATTATAGCCTGTGGATTTATATTTCATTTTATTAATCCTATATATTCAGCGATATTTAATGCATCAGGTAATAGTATTACACCTTTTATTATAAATACTATGGGACTAGTTACTAATATGGTTTTAGATCCTATTTTAATCTTTGGTGTAGGGCCATTTCCTAAAATGGGTATAAAAGGAGCAGCATTGGCTACTATAATTGCACAGATAGTTGTTACTTCAATATACATAGTAGTATCAAGAAAAAATAGAACATTGTTTTCCCATTTACATCTTTTTAGTATGCCAAAGAAGAATTATATTAAAAAGATAGTAAAACTAGGATTTCCAGCATTTTTACAATCGGGAGCCCATGCGTCAATATCTATGGTACTAACAAAGATATTAGCTCAGTGGGGACCAACACCAGTGGCAGTACAATCAGTAGGTTCACAAATAGAGTCTATATCTTGGATGACGGCAGAAGGATTCTCAACTGCAATATCAGCATTTGTAGGACAAAATTATGGGGCAAGAAATTATGATAGGGTAGAAGAAGGATATTATAAGGGGCTTAGGATAGTTGGTACTATAGGAATATTTGCAACTATATTACTTATATTTGCTGGAGAGCCTATATTTAAAATATTTACACCAGAAGATGCTACTGCTATAGCTCAGGGAATAGTGTACTTAAGAATTTTAGGATTTTCTCAATTCTTTATAACTATTGAAATAGCATCTACAGGAGCATTTAATGGTATAGGTAGGACTCAAATCCCGGCAATAATTGGAGTTGTATTAAATGTCCTAAGAATTCCGGGAGCCTTAATATTATCAGCTACAGCATTAGGAATGACTGGAGTATGGTGGAGTATGAGTATTAGTACTGTATTTAAAGGTATCATTTTAACTTCTCTATTTGTATATGTGTTAAAAAAGGGACTACATACTAAATAAATAAGTTCACTTTTTGGTGCCTGGCACCAAAAAGCGAACTTATTATAGACTATTTACTCTTCTAGCTGCAACTACATCAACACCAGTCCCTAATATGCTTTCAATAATAATATCTCCCTTTTCTATAGGGGCAGATACTTCAGTTACTTTGATTATTTCCATGCATTCATCAACTAAGTTTTCAGGTATAACACCATTAGTTTTAACTGGAAGTCTGCTCATAGGACCGTTTTTAAGTAGTACTCTAGATGTTAGAACTCTTGAAGGCTCCAAGACTTCTTTTATACCATATTCTTTACCTCTATTGCATCTATTGCCTACGACTGAAAATTGAGAATCGTCATCTTTAACTATTTTAAGATTACAGCCTACGGGGCAAACCTTACATTTTTTTTCAATTATGTTCATAATAGGACCTCCATGATAAATTAACATAATTATTATAACATATTATGGATAGTCCTTGTATATTAAATAAGAGGAGATGATTTAATGGATGTTTTGCAAGCTATAATGACTAGAAGGAGTATAAGGAAGTTTACAGGTGAAGTAATTACAGAAGAACAATTAGATACTTTACTTAGGGCGGGATTTCAAGCACCTTCTGCTCATAATCTTCAACCTTGGCATTTTGTAGTAGTTAGGGATAAGGAATTACTTGAAAAAATCTCAGGTTTTCATAAATATGCAAAGATGTTACCTAATGCTGGATGCGGGATAATTGTTTGTGGAGATGAAGAGAAGCAGCCTGGTAGAGGATTTTTAGTTGAAGACTGTTCTGCAGCTATACAAAATATACTTTTAGCTGCCCATGGCATAGGCCTAGGCGCAGTATGGTGTGGATTATATGATTCAGGGAACTTAGTTGAAGATATGAGAGAAGTACTAGAATTGCCTAATAATATTATACCTATAGGTATGGTGGTGGTAGGTAATAAGGATGAAGAAAGAAAGTTATCTGATAGGTATGATGTTGATAAAATACATTACAATAAATGGTAGATAAAAAATAGGTATATGTATATAATAAAGCATAGGTTTAATTAATATACATAGGGGATATTTTTATAAGGGGTTTTATATTATGATATCTGGCATTGAGATAATTAAAAGGCTATTATTATCTGCCATAATAGGTGGGCTTATAGGAACTGAAAGAGAAGTTAACAATAGACCGGCAGGACTAAGAACCCATATATTAGTTACGCTAGGTTCTACCTTAGTTATGCTTATTTCAATTGATGGTTTTCAATCTGCAGATCCTTCTAGGTTAGCAGCCCAGGTTGTTAGTGGAATAGGTTTTCTTGGTGCAGGAACTATCATGAGGACAGGTAATAATATTAGTGGATTAACTACTGCTGCTAGTTTGTGGGTTTGTGCTGGCATTGGTTTAGCCATTGGTTCTGGATATTATTTAGGAGCAGTGGTTACTACTGTAATCGTTCTTACTACCTTAATGAGTTTAGGTATATTTGAAAAAAGAATACTGAGAAAAAAATATAGAGCTATTGAAGTTATAGCTACAAATAGACCAGGAATCATTGGTCAAATAGGGGTTTTGTTTGGAAAATATTATGTATCCATTAAAGATATTACTATATTAAATAATGATAATGAATACGATGAGGATAGTGGAATTATGGAAATTCGTTTCCTGATTAAAACACCTAATAACTTTAAAATCAATAGCTTGTATAAGGAAATATATCAAATTCATGGTATTATCAGTGTTAGTTTTGAAGGTAATATTATTCCACATAATAATGATGTTGATTTTTAGTTGAAGTATATTATTAAAAGTATTGAAAACTAGGAGAGAGAAAAATGTACAAAAAAACTGCTAAAATTTTAGTATTGGCATCAATTGCATTCCTAATTGTATTTGCAGGCGGCTGTAATAAAGAAAAAACAGTAAAGATAGAAAAAATTGAAGGAGGAAATGAAATGGCATTAGAACAATTAAAACCACCAAAAGAAGGAGAAGAAATTGCTGTTATCACTACAAATCATGGAGAAATTAAAATAAGACTTTTTCCAGAAATAGCACCAAAGGCAGTAGAAAATTTTAAGACTCATGCTAAAGATGGATACTATAATGGAGTTACATTCCATAGAGTAATCAAGGACTTTATGATTCAAGGTGGAGACCCAGAAGGTACTGGTGGAGGCGGAGAAAGTATTTGGGGTAGGTCTTTTGAAGATGAATTTGATTTAAATTATCACAATTTTAGAGGCTCATTATCTATGGCAAATGCAGGACCAGGAACAAATGGTAGCCAATTCTTTATAGTTCAGAAATCAGATGTAGAAGAAGATTTATTAAATCAGATGAAACAAGCTGGAGATAAAGCTGGTTTTTCAGAAGATGTTGTAAATGCATATGCTGAACTAGGTGGGACTCCATGGTTAGATTATAGACATACAGTGTTTGG
>CAYMGW010000163.1:0-5686 GCA_964390085.1 uncultured Tissierella sp. | reverse complement strand
GATTTCAATTGGATATACATCTGGATAACTATCCTTTGTGCCATTGCCTAAGTCCTTATAGGAATAGGCCTGTGAAAGTATCATACTATGTTTGTCTGTTTCTATTATCAATATGGTTTCTAAAGGCAACTTACCATCTTTTAACTCTTTAGATATTAATTCCTTATTTTTATCATAATAATTTATCTTACCACTATTCCCTGGAATTAAATAGGATGTAGTATAGTTTCCTTCATTTAAATTAAAATCTATTCTTCTTATGAAGAAATGTCCTTCATTTTTATAACTAATCTGTCTTTGCTTATGAATAAAATCTTTCATTCTATATATGGTTGTTATATCCAATACATTTTCAAATTCATTGTTCACATAGGATTCACTATTGACAATGGAAGGGTTACTACAACCTAATAAGGATAGTATTATAAATATAAAGATAATCTTAGTAACAAGGTTTTTCATAAAAACACTCCTTTATAATTACTAGTTATCTATATATTATTACCCTTCTCTCACCATATTAACAAATTTCGTGAATTCTTTCTTGAATACTAGCTCTATACTTCCAGTTGGACCATTTCTGTGTTTTGCTATAATCACTTCACCAATATTTTTCTTCTCTGAATCCTCATGATAATATTCATCTCTATATAAGAAGAGTACAACGTCAGCATCCTGTTCTATAGCTCCAGATTCCCTTAGGTCAGATAATATAGGCCTATGATCAGATCTAAGCTCTGGTGCACGGCTAAGCTGTGATAAAGCTATTACAGGGCATTCCATTTCCTTAGCTAAAGCTTTCAATCCTCTAGATATAGCAGATATCTCTTGCTGTCTACTTTCCTGACGTCCATCTAGCTGCATCAACTGTAAATAGTCTATCATTACAAGATCTAATCCCTTTTCTATCTTCAGTCTTCTACATTTTGCTTTCATTTCCATTAAAGAAATTCCAGCAGTATCATCGATAAAGATATTTGCTTGAGATAAAGGTCCCATAGAGTTTATAACTTGAATCCACTCTTCTTCAGATAATCTACCTGAAATTATTTTTTGAAGGTCTACATGGGCCGTTGCAGAAATCATTCTTTGCACCAATTGCTCCTTAGACATCTCTAGAGAAAATATAGCTACATTTGCATTAGCCTTTAAAGCAGCATTAGTTACAATGTTTACAGATATAGCAGTCTTTCCCATGGATGGTCTAGCTGCTAACAGAACCAAATCTGATTTTTGTAGTCCTGATAATTTATTATCTAAATCTATAAATCCCGTAGTTAAACCTGTTAAAGCACCTTGATTTGCAGCCCTTTCTTCAATTTGAGAAAAACTAGATAATAATACTTCATTGAGAGGTGAAAAACCTTCCCTATGCCTTCCTTGAGTAATATCAAATATTGCTTTCTCTGCTTTTTCTATTATAGCATTCACTTCATCTGAGTTTTCATATGATTTAGCTATTACATCATCACATGAACGAATCAATCTCCTTAAGATAGATTTCTCTTCTACTATTTTACAATAATATTTAACATTAGCAGTTGTAGCTACTCCACTTGAAAGATTTGCAAGGTAAGTAACTCCTCCAGTATTTTCTAATGTTCCTCGTCTTTTAAGTTCCTCTGACAAGGTAATTAAATCTACTGGTTCATTTTTATTAAATAATACTAATATTGCTTCAAATATTTCCTTGTTGGCTTCCTTGTAGAAGTCATCTGGTCTAATTATTTCTATTGCAGTATTTATAGCTTCTTTGTCCAAAATCATAGCTCCAAGAACCGATTGTTCAGCCTCTATGCTATGGGGAGGAATGCGTCCAATTAATTGGTCTTCCACTTTTCCCACCTCATTATTGTTCTTTTACATTAACATTTAGTTTTGCTACTACCTCAGTATATACCCTTACATCTACACTGGTCATACCAAGAGCTTTTATATTATCCTTAAGTTCTATTTTTCTTTTATCTATATCTATTTTATGTTGTGATTTTAATGCATCAGCTATATCCTTTGAAGTGATGGAACCAAAAAGTCTTCCACCTTCTCCAGCCTTTCCTTCAATTACCACAGTAATTGCATCTATCTTTTCCTTAAGCTTTAAGGCTTCATTATACTCATTCTTCTTTCTTTCTTCTTCCTTTGCTTTTTCTTCTTTCCATTTCTTTAGATTAGCTGGTGTTGCCTCTATAGCGTCACCCTTTGGCAACAAGAAGTTTCTAGCATAACCATCTTTAGCATTTACTAGTTCTCCTTCTTTACCTAATCCTTTTACATCTTTCAATAATATTACTTTCACTCTAATTCACCTTCCTTTAAAAATTTGTCTATAGTTTCTGTAAGTATTCTCTCTGCTTCATCCATATTTACATTATCTAATTGAGTCCCAGCACTAGTTAAATGCCCTCCTCCGCCAAGGCTTTCAAGTATTAGTTGTACAGAGATATTCCCTAAAGATCTTCCACTAATATGAAGCTTATTATTTACATAGGTCATTACAAAAGAAGCCTCAACACCATTTATATTAAGTAATTCATTTGCAGCTTGCGCTGCTATTAGAAGAGAATCTTCCATTTGAGTTTCAAGCCTACCTACGGCTATTTTATCAAAGATAATCTTTGAAGATTTTACTACTTCTGCTTTATACATAAATGTATTGTAATCATCTCTAAATAACTGTCTTACTACTGTAGTATCAGCCCCTGCTCGTTTTAATGTAGAGGCAGCTTCAAATGTCCTAACTCCTGTTTGAAAACTGAAATTTTTTGTATCTACAGTGATACCAGCCATCAAAGCTTCCGCTTCAAACTTTGTTAAATTAATCTTATCACTCATATAAGATAACACTTCTGTGACTAGCTCACAGGTAGAAGAAGCATATGGCTCTAAATAGGTTAAAACAGGATCCTTTATAAACTCTACTCCTCTCCTATGATGGTCTATGACTACTACCTTAGATATAATATCTAAGAGCTCTGGCGATTCTGTAAAGCTTGGTTTATGATTGTCTACTACCACCATTAAAGAGCTATCATTTGCTATTTCTAAGGATTTTTCTGGAGTTATTATTTGCTCTAGAATCTCAGGTTGCTCTTTTACCATTCTATCATAAATATTTTTAATAGATGGATTTTCACCACTTAAGATTAGATAACCCTCTTTATTCCTATCCTTTACTGCACGTAATACTCCTATGCCTGCTCCAAAGGAGTCCATATCTGGATTCTTATGGCCCATTACAAATACTTTGTCTGCTTGGTCTATAAGTTGTCTTAAGGCATATCCAATTACTCTAGATTTTACCTTGTTTCGTTTTTCTATAGCCTTTGTTTTTCCACCATAAAAACTTAATTGATTTCCAGCTTGAATTACAGCCTGATCTCCTCCCCTACCTAAGGCAATATCTATAGCAGCCCTTGCCTTTTGGTAGGATTCAAAAGGATTATTCCCTTCTGCTCCAACTCCCATACTTAGTGTAATTGGTATTACATTGCCCAAGTCTAATTCCCTTATTTGATCCAATATATCAAATTTCTTACTTTTTATATTTTGAAATCCACTATTTTCTATAATAATAAAATATTTATCATTCTCATATTTTCTTACTACTCCGTTATATTTGGCAAAGTAGGAGTTAATATTTTTGTCTATCTCTGCCATTACTAATGGTCTATTTACTTCTGGAGTACTATTTTTTACATCATCATAATTATCTACATATGCTAGTGCCACCACTAACTTTTCTCTATAATAGGTCTCCTCTAAAGTTACAAGAGATGTATTATCTACCCAATAAAGCATCACTATCATGTTATTAGCGCTATTAGTTTTTCTTGTATCCACTAAATTTGGATATACTTTATAATTCTTCTCTCCATATTTTATATTCAATGGCTTCATATCGTTTTCCTTAAATATACTATCTAGATTAAGTCCTGGTATTAAATCAGATATTTTTTCATTTAATAGCTCAATTTCACCCATCATCTTTAAAAAAGGTGTATTATACCAAGATATATTTCTGTTTTCATCTAACATAACTAGTGGAAAGGGCATGTTAAATATTGCGTGTTTTGTTGCAGATTCAAATTCATCTGACAATCCTTCTACATATTTTTTAAACTCCCTTTCTTTTCTATGAGTACTCTTAATGTTGTGAAATATCAAATAACCTATTAAAACAATGCCTATTACGGACAATATAGGCTGGTAAAGTGATATAATTATAATTAAGAATCCAATTATTATGAGATAAATATAGCTGTCCTGCCATTGTAATATTTTTCTATTTTTCATACTAATCCCCCTATAAGGATTTTTGCCTTCTTATTTTTCTTATATCAAAAATTGTATCTAAAATACCTATAAAAAATATAATACTACTCATAGGTATAAAGAAAATATTTAAGGATAAGATTAATACCCTAAATACTAGGCGTATTTTAGCTTTAATTAAAAGAAAATCTAAAACCGCTAATCCTTGAATAAAGAATATAAATCCAACTAAAAATGTAATGTTAAATAATAATGCTTCATGATATTGTATTTGTAATTTTTTTATTATAAATGCTACTAATATCATTATTCCAATTCCAGGAATAATATTATTAGGTAATTTAAATCTAGAAAATTTTTGGGGATTTACAGTGCTATATCCCATTTTTCTAAGTACCATTGATGACAAAAATAAATTAGCATAACTTATGGCTAAGGAAAAAATCCCCATTAAAGATGGAATAAGAACAATAAAGCTTTTATAGGCACTCTCCAACAAATTTGTTGTCTCGAGAATCTCGTAATTTGTCATTCCCATCTCCTTAAGCATATCTATTTGCATAGTTAATATCTGTGTAAAACTTTCTTCTAACTGCTTTCCTAAGCTTAAATTTGATATTTCTCCTCCGAAAGACATTAGAATTAAAAAAGAAAGAAAAAATGCTACAGTAGAAATTAATATGGTTTCAGTACTATTTTTCCTACTATTAATACAATAGTTTAGGGCAAGGCTTAATGGTGCAAATATAAGAATAATTGAGGCTCCTGATGTAAATCCAAGAAGTATCCCTACGATTAAGGATGCTACTATTATACTTATAATATTGCTATACAAACCATTTCTTACCCCTAAAACTACAAATGGCAATGGAATAAATAACATCAGTAAAGGTATAAAATGAATGCCATAGACTATATATAAGGCCATAATAGATATTACTACTATACTCTCAATTATACTTTTCTTTATCTTATCATTATTATTCAAAAATTTCACCTCTAATCTTTATGTTGATTAATAAATTCAAGCAGCATGCTCAAATCTCCATACCATCTCTCTATCTTATGTTCTTCTATTAAATTAAGCTTGATATTATCACTTAATGCTGACTCTATACCTTCATAGCTTAACCCTAATCTTTTACCCAAAAGTAAAGATTCTAATATAAGATTTGAAATAATATCTTCAAGATTTTCTCTTGTATTCTCTTCTCCATTTGCTAAAGTAGTATAAAGATTAGCAACAGTATTAAGTAGCTGAGCTTTAAGCCATTCTACGGTTTTCATGTTTTTTATAATATCTATGTCTTTATTCTTCATCCCATTCCCATCCTTTATTTTTTATTTTCGCCTTATTAAAATAATACAAAGTATAGGGGCATAAGTCAAATGAAAAGTCTTGAAAAAAAAAGAG
>CAYMGW010000162.1:2528-5736 GCA_964390085.1 uncultured Tissierella sp. | reverse complement strand
CAATTGCAGGAGTAGACCCAGTGGCTAGGGATCAGATTCTTAATGCAATAATAGACAACTATAATGAAGATAGTACAATGCTTATTACTACACATTTAGTTAGAGATATGGAAAACATCTTCGATGATGTAGTGTTCTTGAGAGAAGGAGAAATTTATTTAACAGGTAATGCAGAATCTTTAAGAGAAGAAAAGGGCATGCAAATAGATGACCTTTATAAAGAAATATTCGGGGAGTAGGAGGGATAAAATGAGAAAATATATGAAATATGAAATTAAAGGAAGTTATAAATTCATCTTAGGTATAATAGCTCTAGTTTTAATAGCTTCAACTATTATACAGTTCAATATATCTAAACAAATAAAATTTGAAGTGATGGGTTCAGAAAATGAGATTACAGGATTTGGAGCATTTATGTTAGTTATATCTATGTTAGTTATATTTGGAGCATTTTTAACAGCATTTTTCCAAATTATAGGCTCCTTTAGAAAAGAGTTATATGAAGATAGAGGATATTTAACTTTTACTCTTCCTCTTACAGGGAATAAAATTGTAGGAGCAAAGTTAATAGTAGCAATTATTTGGTTTACAGCTTTAGGTGCTTCAATATTCTTATATAATTTAATACTTGCTATGATTCTTTATGGTCCTCAGTGGTCGGAATTTGTGAATTTTATAAAACAAGCTATAAGAACTGTAAACTCAGGGGTTTTATCAGTAGGAATAGTATCTGGATTATCAGCTATAATGACTTTAATCTTAATTTATTTTTCAATGGCTTTAAGCCGTGTAAGTGTAAGAAATAAAAAAATTGGTGGGCTATGGTTTATAATATTTATAATATTAAACTCTCTATCTAGTTATTTAATGTACAGTATTAGCAAGGGACTTCCATATTTCTTGAGTTTAGATAGCTTTAAAATATTTCATTCTTATGAATTAAACTTTTTACCAAACTTTGGCAATGTTACTATGGGGCAAGTGATAGTATTTGGAAATAATTTTGATGCATATATAAATATATTTGGTATTTTATCACTAATAGTGATTAGTGTAGGTGCTTTCTTAACTACAGGATATTTAATAGAAAAGAAGATAGATTTATAGAAGAAGATTGATATCAGAAATAGCCAATAGACTAATTTAACTAATAATTAGTCTATTGGCTATTTTTATATGATAAATATTAGACTTTTCTATAGGACTAAAGACACTGGTATGAATAAGGAAAAATATGGTAGAATGTAGAATTAGAGATAAATACATTCTAAGGAGGATATTTAATGAAAGGCATAAAAATTTTAGCAAGCTCAATATATCATCCAGAAAACAAAATTACTAAAGAAGAGATACTGGAGAGCTTTGATTCTAAAGGAATTGATGTCAGAGGGTTAATGAATACTTTAGGAAGGAATAATCTTTATAAAACAAAGGATAAGAATACCATAGAAATGTGTGCTATAGCGGGAGAAAGAGCTATTAAAAAGGCAGGTATAAAGCCGGAAGATATTGATATGTTAATCTTTGCTTCCGATAATCCTGAATATCTAGCACCTTCAAATTCCCTAATTTTACATAATAGATTAGGAACGATAAATGCAAATAATATTTTTGATTTTAACAATAATTGCTTATCTATGGTTAGTGCAATGGACTATGCAGGAAAATATATGTTATCTTCAAAAGATGTAGAAACAACTATTATCTTAGGTGGACAAATGATGAATTTTTTTTCAAGGGAAGATGATGCAGTAGTAAAAGCTACATCTGGAGATGGAGCAGCCTGTTTAATCCTTAGGAAAGAAGAGTTAAAAGATAGTAGGGGAATAATAGATTCCATATATTTAACAGATTCTTTTTTGAATGATAAAATGCGTCTACCACTATGCGGAATGAGTAATATATTAAATGAAGATATTGATATAGAAGATAAGAAAGCAATGTTTATCTCTCATGACGTTAGTTTCTTTACAGAAAAATGGAGTTCTCTGATAAAAGAACTTGTAAAAAGAAATGGTTTGGAAATTGAGAATATTAGTCATTTTATATTTTCTCAATTTTCTTTAAAAGACATACAGAACACATTGGAACTACTAGAAGTAAAGAATCCTAAAGATAAATATACCTTTATTGCAGATAAATATGGATATACTGGATCAGCAAGTCCTATTTTTGCACTGGACGAGGCTTATAATCTAAATAGGATTAATGATTCTGACTATATTGTATTTTGTACAGTTGGTATAGGATATTCTATGACAGCTTTATTATATAAGGCATAAAAAATCCTCCATATGGAGGATTTTTTTAAAGACTTGCAAGTACTTCATTTACAGAATCTTTAAATGTTACATCAAAGTTTTTATCCTTTACAATTTTAGAAAGTTGAACTTTTGCTATAGCTGACTTAGGATAAGTTCCAAAGTATTTTTTAAATCCAGTATCCATATACATGGAAATAGCTTGGCCTAAAACTGGAAGCATTTCTTGCTTTGAAACAACTAAATTTTCTCCTCCTATAATCATAGAATATTCCTTAGGATTTATTTTAGAAACATTACTTTTATAGTCTGCTAAGAATTGCATTCCTTCTTCCTCTTGTATAAATCCATCTACTACTACAACAAATACTTTTTTACTTTCGTTAACTTCGATTTTATACAATGAAAACACCCCCTTTATGTATGATATTTTCATTATATATAAAAATGCAAAAACTTTCAATATTTTACAAAAATGTATAATCCTGGCAGATATAACTACAACAATTTTAATTCTATTATTTAAATATACTTCAGATGGCTATTCTTTTAAATACTTATATCTAAAAGTGCATAGCAAAATAAATAGAATAGGTGAAACAATAAATTTTTTCTCATGATTAACGGCTCTAGACATATTATTTTATTATACTCAGATTAAATAATTTGGGATAATAAAATCATCATCTTATGTTATAATAAAGGTATACTACGATGAAGATATATTATAATAATATCATAAATCGTCTTATAATTGCGAAGGAATATTGTAGTAGTAAGAAATCATAAACCAGAATAAATTAGAATAATAATTATTGAAGTGATAATGTTATAAACAGGGGTGATATTGTGAATAGCAAACTAAAGTTAACAATTATTTTATTTTTTATTTTTTTATTAGCTTTTATTGGAGTTGTTTTAGTTAGTGAATATATAAATATGAATAA
>CAYMGW010000162.1:0-2518 GCA_964390085.1 uncultured Tissierella sp. | reverse complement strand
AATAAGAGCTGAATATCCTGACATATCTGAGGATGCATATAGTTTTAGAAAAAATAGTTTAAAGGTATGGGCTATTAGATTAGTTCTTCAATTCCTTATACCCTTATTATTTCTGACATCAAGGTTATCTTATAGGATAAGATTCTTTGTAGAAAATAATAGATCTTTATTTATTACAGGGCTATTATACGGTATTGTTTTTTTTACCATAATGTTTTTAATAAATCTTCCATTAGATTATTACAGTTCCTTTTATTTAAAGCATAAATATGGATTGTCTAATCAAACTTTGGGAAGATGGCTCGAAGTTACATTAAAGGGCTTTTTAATAAATGATTTAATTATTTCATTTTTTATATTTATTCCCTTCTATCTTATGTATAGAAGTCCCAGGATTTGGTGGCTACAGTTATCATTTTTAGCTATACCAGTTATTATATTTATGGTATTTATTTCTCCTTTTGTTATAGACCCCATATTCAATAAATATACATCTATAGAAAATGAAAAACTAGGGAGAGAGATAACAGAACTCCTTCACAAGGCAGATATACAAGATGCAAAAATATATAAGGTGGATAAGAGTAAGGATACCAAGACTATGAATGCCTATATGACAGGTATATTCAATTCGAAGAGGATTGTACTTTGGGATACAACTATTAATAACTTAGAAGAAAAAGAAGTTCTTAGCATTACTGCTCATGAAATAGGTCATTATGTGAAAGGACATATTTGGAAGAATATTATTTTTAGTAGTATTGGTACTATTTTATTATTATTCCTAATCCACGTTACATCAACTTGGATACTTAGATTATCAAATGGAGCCTTTGGAATTAGAAAGCTTTACGATATAGCAGCTATACCACTAGTTTTGTTGGTACTTAATTTTTATTCATTTATTGGTTCACCAATTACAAATTATTTATCAAGACAAATGGAAATTGAATCAGATGCCTATGAAATAATGCTTACAAGAGATAGGGAATCAGCCATATCAGCCATGGAAAAGCTATATAAGGAGAGCTTAGGTTTACCTCGTCCAAGCAAGATATTTAAAATATGGTATCATACTCATCCTACTTTAGAGGAGAGAGTAGAGTTTTATGGAAATTATCCTCTTGATTAACTCAAGAGGTTTTTTCTTGTATTGCTAAAAGAATCGTTATATAATATATATAACAAATTGAGAGGATGAACAACTATGTTACTTAAAATAGATTTTGAATCAGAAACGCCTATATATGAACAACTGAGACGGCAGATTATAATAGGTATTGCTACTGGTGAATTAGATTTAGGAGAAGAACTTCCTTCAGTTAGACAATTAGGTGGAGACATTGGAATCAATCTCCATACTGTAAATAAGACATATAATATATTAAAGAATGAAGGTTATTTAATTATTGATAGAAGAAAAGGGGCTATGCTTAAAGATAGTTTACCAGAAGCTAATGAAGAATATATGAATATGCTTCAAAAGGAATTAAACTATTTAATAGCAGATAGTAAAAATAGAGGAATAAAAAAGGATGAATTTTTAAAACTTTGCAGTGATTTTTACGATGATTTGACAAGTGGAATGGATAGATAGTATGGAGGTGACACCATGTCTGATAGGATAATTATGGTATTATTTAATTCAGGTGTATTATTGATATTGCTTATAATGCAAATATTGATGCCTAAAATAACAAGAAAAAACATACTTCTAGGAGTAAAGATACCAGAAGAAAATATGGAAATAGATGAGGTTAAGAACATTATAAAGGGTTTTAAAAGAGAAAATCTTATAGTAGGAATACCTGCTTTAGTTGTTATTTCATTATTAATATATTATATAGATAATATTCATATCTTTACTTTTTCTACATTGCTGTATATGGCAATATTATTTTTAGTATATATAAGATGGAATAAAAAATCAAAGGACCTAAAGAAAGAAAAAGGATGGGATAAGCTAGGAGGCAAGGTATTAGTTATAGATACTAAGTTTAGTAGAGATAGGGGAAAGGTAAGCACCGTATCCCAGAAATGGTTTTTAATTCCACTAGCCATAATACTCATAAGCACAGTACTATCCTTAGTTATGTATCCATCCTTACCAGATAAGGTGCCTACCCATTGGGATATAAAAGGAAATGTAGATGGATATATGAATAAGTCTATATTTACTGCATTATTGATGCCACTTACACAAGTATTGATGGCTATAATAATATATATATCTTATTATTTTATGATAAGGTCAAAGCAGCAGATAAATCCAAAGAATCCTGAAACTTCTTTAAAAAAGAATATTATATTTAGAAAAGCTTGGTCAATTTATTTTATTGTTACTTTAACTTTAATAGAGATATTATTTACAGTTTTAAATATGATGACCCTAGGAATTTTTAGAAATATGAAATTAGTTAATATTATTAATTTTATAATCTATGGGATTATAATAGTGAGCTCCATAGGATTGAGTATGGTATTGGGGCAAGGTGGAGATAGATTAAAATTAAAAGAT
>CAYMGW010000161.1:3846-5750 GCA_964390085.1 uncultured Tissierella sp. | reverse complement strand
TATCTATATATTTTTGAAAATTAGGTGCTATATCCTCTCTTATATGGCTATTTACATTAAATAAAACCTGCCCTATTATTTCTGGGTCAATTGGCTCTAGTGGGTCTTCTGGATCTTCTATGTCTTCTATTTCAGTATGGAAAAATCCAACAGGTGGATTTACATGAGAAATTACTCCCAGGTCTATCATAGTTCTAAGATCTCCATTTATTTGGGAGTCAATGGCTATATCCATTTTATCATCATCATTTAAATATTTACCTGGAGTATCTGGAAAACTTGTTACACCATTTAATTTTGATAGATCAACTAAATAAGTTTCTATTGCATTTTCATAAGATTTAACTAAATTGAATTGATTTTGGATATGAACTGGTATAGTTATACTCTCTTTATTATTGTAAAATATAGCATTTTCAATGTTTCTACAGTTTATAAATAGTACCCTATCCTTCATCCAAAACTGGCTTGAATCTGATGTTTTTCCATTTTCAATAGGATCGTTTACTAGTTTAAGAATTTCTATTTCTATTGACTTCTCAGTTTCTCCTATTTGAAAGTCAATAGTATCTTCACATATAGCTGAAAAATGATTGTCAATAGTTGCACTACCAGGATATATCTTGTAATTAAATGAAACTTTCTCTTTAGCAGGCTTATCTAGCTTAAACTTAACTTCTGTTGTGGAGGCACCTTCATAATCTGCATAAATATTATCTTCTATTTCATAGCTAACAATATTTATATACTCTATTCCTGAAGGAGACATTATCCCTTCATCACTAAAGCTATAGTATAGATTTGATATATCTGTTGTTTCCTTATAAAAAGTATCTTCCTCATTAAATCCTCCGCTGTTGAAATCAATGGAATCTACCTTTAAACTAAGGGATGTTATAAAAATACATATGACTAAAATCATACAAATAACCCTTTTAAATCCAGATAAACACATATTATCCCTCCTTTAGAATCCTATCACTCTTTTAGTTTTACTAATGTATCTCTTTGCTTTATGTTGTTAAATTAGGTATGTAATCCAGTTCAATGACTGTAGTCATTTATAAGATAATAATACTATTTATTGGGATATTAGTCAATAAAAAATAAGCTTGGATTTTGTATTAACAAAATCCAAGCTTATTTTTATACTAATCCTCTATTTACCATTTCTGTAACCACGAAGGTAGCTACGTCTTCTGCAAAGGAGCCTGTGCCGAAGCCTGCGTCATAGCCTAATTCTTTGGCTAGTTCGTGGCTGATTCTTGGGCCTCCGCAGGTAAGTACTACTTTATCTCTGATACCTTCTGCTTCTAGTAATTCTACTAGTTGTGTAAGGTTTGGTATGTGTACGTCCTTTTGTGTAACTACTTGTGATACTAGGATAGCATCTGCATTTAGCTCTATTGCCTTTGCTACTAATTCTTCATTTAGTACTTGGGAGCCTAGGTTATACGCCTCTACTCCTTCGTATCTCTCTAATCCATAATGTCCTGCATAGCCCTTCATATTCATTATGGCATCTATACCTACTGTATGAGCGTCTGTACCTGTACAGGCACCTACTATAACTACTTTCCTCTTTATATTATCTTTAATATATTGCTCTACTTCTTCTTTGCTAAGTACATCTACATCTACCTTTGGTACTTCTATTTTAGTGAAGTCTACTGTATGTGTACATTTACCGTATACTACGAAATAAGTATAGCCTATGCCTAAATCCTTTGAATATACTACTGATGGCTCATCAAAGCCCATTTTCCTAGCTAATTGACGAGCTGCCTCTACTGCTTCGTCTCCTGCTGGTACTGGAAGTGAAAATCCTAGCTGTACCATTCCGTCATTCATTGTATCTCCATAAGGCTTTACCTGTGTTAAATCTACTTTTGCAATTTCTACCA
>CAYMGW010000161.1:0-3836 GCA_964390085.1 uncultured Tissierella sp. | reverse complement strand
TATCCTGAGTCCTTCTTAGCTACGCCATCTAGACCCTTTCCACCTGTACGTGATCTCTTTACTCCACCAAATTTACCTTGCTCTATAGTCTGGAATAATCCTTCTTTTTCTATTTGAGTTAAAAGTGCTTCTGCATTTTTTAGTACTTCTTGTGCTCTTCTTTGGATTATGCCGCCTTCTTTAAATTCTATTTCATCTCCAAGGTTTCTTGCATTGTTGAATATATATTGAGCATTTTCAATGGATAGATATCTATCATGTAAATGTGGTGTATGGATTGCTTCTGTTAGCATTCCTAATAATTGAATACCTTGGTTTGTCATGATGGATACCATATTGAATAATGCGTTTTGGATATGTCCTTTAAATATATTACCTGTCATAAACTTTGTTGGAGGCATATATTTTAGTGGTGCTTTAGGGAATATTTCTCTTGCCATCTGTGCTTGAGATAATTCAAGCAAGAATCCATTTTCTACATTTGGTTCCATTTCAAATGCATGGCCAAGTCCCATTTGCTCCTCTGGTATACCTGCTTTAAGTGCAAATTGCTCATTGATAAATTGTGATGCTAATACTGTATGTGCTGCTTCTACTGCATCGTCTGTAGTTAAGTAATTATCTTCTCCAGTATTGATGATAATTCCTGCATATCCATTTATTATTCTTGAGAAGTATTGGTCTACTAAGGTTCTTTGCATATTGATATCTCTAAATAAGATACCGTACAATGCGTCATTTAGCATCATATCTAGTCTTTCACTAGCTCCCATTGCAGCTATCTCTGGCATACAAAGTCCTGAGCAGTAATTACATAATCTAATATATCTGCCTACTTCTTCTCCTACTTCATCCAAGGCTCTTCTCATTAATCTAAAGTTTTCTTGAGTTGCATAGGTTCCACCAAAGCCTTCAGTAGTTGGGCCATATGGTACATAGTCAAGTAGTGATTGACCTGTCGTTCTAATAACTGCTACAACATCTGCACCTTGACGAGCAGCTGCTTGTGCTTGGACTATATCTTCATAGATATTTCCTGTAGCTACTATTACATATAGATATGGTTTTTTGCCTTCTCCTATTGTGTTAAGGTATTCATTTCTTTTATCTCTATTAGCTTTAATTTTTGCTACTTTCTTTTCTGCTAATTCATATATTACTTCTTTTATTTTCTCTTCATCTTGAGCTGGTAATCTTGTAATATCTATTTCTCCTGTTGCTATTTTTTCCGCTATTTCTTGAGGTGTAAGGCCTGTATTTACTACTGCATTTCCGAGCCAGTATGCAGCACCTCTCTCAAGTCCGCCACCTTCTTTGATATTATCTACAACTACATTTGGAAGAGGCTTTTCAATTTCATCTACTCCGTCTACTCCAAGAAGTCTTGTTATTGTTCTTTCTGTTGCAGCTGTAGTATGTGCATCTATAAATTTTTGTACTTCATCTGCTATGTTTTTAGCTGCATTTCTTGAGCTTTCGATTAGTTTTGGATCAAGATTTAATTTACTCAAAGTTATTCAACCTCACTTTCTTAAAATTCTGGGACACTAAACCTGTCCCTCTGTCCCACTTAAGTATTTTTCTGCTAATTCAAGTATCTCTCCATCCAGTCCCATTATTCTAGCTATATTTAATGCATCTTTAGGGACTGATGTGTCTTTTTGTACTACTCTTAGGCGATAATCCATGTATTTGTTGATTATTTCCATTTTCTCATCTATACTTATTTTCTTGGCTAAGTCTATAACATTGACTTTAGATAGTCCTATTACTTGTAGATGAACTACATTGTCTAGATTAGCTACATTATCATAATGTGTAGTTAATAAGGTTATGGAATTTTTGTCTTTTAAATAGGCCACTATTGCTTTAGATATGGCATAGCCTTCCTCTGGGTTTGTACCTCTTGCTAATTCATCTATGAGGATTAAGCCTTTTTCGTTGGCCATGGATATGGCTTCCTGAACTATTTTGATTTCTCCACCGAAGGTTGAAAGACCTGAATCCGTTGATTGCATATCTCCAATGGAAGATTTTATAAATTGGTTTAAGCCTAATTTCATCTTTTTTGCTGGTACAAATAGTCCATATTGTGCCATTGCTGATAATAGGCCTACTAGCTTTAAACTAATGGTTTTACCTCCCATATTTGCCCCTGTAATACAGGCTACTCCTTCCTTTAAGGATATGGATATGGGGGTGAAGCTTAATTCTTTTTCCTTTAGAAAATCTGCCACCTTTGGATGAATGCCGTCGATGATTTCTATTTTATGTTCTTCTATTATCTCTGGTTTTATTCCATTTATATCTAAGGCATATTTTGCTTTACCTAGGAGCAAATCTAGCCTTCCTATGTTTGCCATATTTCTAAATATTTCTTTTCTTCTCTTGCCGATTTCCTTGGAGAGATCTTCCCTTATTCTCAGTTCTTCTCTTTCTTCTTTATCCTTTAGAATAAGAATTTCTCTATCTAATTGAGTTATTTTTTCTGTTGGTTTTATGGCAAATTTTATATTCATATAGGTTTCTGAAACATAGGTGAGGTAAGGCTCATTCTGAAGCTTCTCTATTAATTCTTTCTGAGCCTTTGATATGACTACAGATGAATCAGGTCTAAGATCTATATTTAATTCTTTTTTTATTTTATCCTTAAGCCCTTTTTTCTCTAATTTAATTTCTTTATCTGCTTCTCGTTTTCTCTCTCTAATTTCTCTTAATTCATCTGAATAAGCATCGTATATATAAAATGTAGATATTCCTGTATTTTCAGGATCTAATGCCTTTTCTAAGGATTCTATTGGGTTTATTTCTGTATCATTAAAGATTGGAATATTATTTTTCTTTATTAACTGACTTAAATCTCTAACTAAAAAAAGGAAGTTCTTTATCTCAAATAACTCTACTTCTGTGAGGATAAAACCCTCCGCAGCACGTCTTGTTGAGGTTCTTAAATCCTTTATATGAGCAAAGATATTTTGAAGCTCCCTTCTAATTTCTTTATTTTGAACTGATGGTAAAAACGCTTCCAGCTTGTTCAATTCCTCCATCAATTCCTTTTTCCGGTCCAATTCAAATGCTCGGAGTCTTCCTTTATACATCATCCCATAGGGTGTAAGGGTGGAGATTTTATTTAAAACATATTGAAAATCTAAGGATTCTTGAGTCACTTCATCCATAAATATCATGCTACTCACCACCTAATATTAAATCCATTACTGGTATATGGCTTATGTAGGACTTCATTTTTGATAGGAACTCTACTGGTTCAAAGTAATATCCTTGAGGTGCATATGGATTTACCGTTATACCTACTAAATTTATTTTATCTAATACTTTGACTACTACACCCTGCCTCATAAATTTTAGCCAAGCCTTTGGTTCTATAAATATCTTTGTACCATCTGTAACTACTATCTCTATATTTTTATATCTTCTTGTGGAGCGTGTTAAATCCTCTAGTGTATTTTTCACTAAGGAACCTGGAATTACTAAATATTTTGAGTTGTCCTTTAAATGATCTCCTATTATATGTCCTCCATTTAAAGCTGTTTTTAATGGGATAGTGTCTACTTGGTTGTTTTCATCTATTACGGCTATTTGATTGCTATCTATTAGTTCCCTGATAATTTCTCTTGTCTCTTCATCTCCAATAGCTGGAAGTCCCAAGGTATTCACCACATGAATTGTTTCCTCTATTACTTTATTTATATCTCTAGATAATACAGCACCTGTAGATAAAATAGTAGCCTCTGATATAGCTGGAGCAGCTTGGGATAGCCTATCAAGAGCTCCATCTATGATGACAAATTTAGCACCTAGACTTAACATAATATCAG
>CAYMGW010000160.1:0-5765 GCA_964390085.1 uncultured Tissierella sp. | reverse complement strand
TACTGAATTATACCCTACGGGGTAGATAGAGGTAGTGAGTAAATAGATTTGAGTTTCGAGACTGCGGAAATGACCTAACACGCGGCAATTCTACAATGAAAGGATGAAAAAAGTGAAAAGGTTTAATGAATTATCAAATGAACCTGTAAAGGTTAGAGAGCATAATATTAGCGAATATTGGCAGAATATAGACTTATTAAATAAGTCTATAAGTTCAAGAGATAATAATAAAGCATATATATTCTACGAAGGACCTCCAACAGCAAATGGGAAACCTGGGATACACCATGTAATGGCTAGAACACTAAAGGATTTAACTTGTAGATACAAAACTATGCAAGGATATCAAGTAAAAAGAAAAGCAGGCTGGGATACTCATGGGCTTCCAGTAGAAATTGAAGTAGAAAAGAAATTAAATCTAAAAGACAAACATGATATTGAATCTTATGGTATTGAATCCTTTAATAAACAATGTAAAGATTCTGTTTTCCAATATGAAAAACTTTGGAGAGATATGACAGAAAGAATGGCCTATCTAATTGATTTAGATAATCCATATATAACTTTAGACAATAATTATATTGAATCAGTATGGTGGATATTAAATAAATTTTTTAAAGAAGGTTATATATACGAAGGACATAAGATATTGCCATATTGCTCAAGATGTGGTACAGGATTAGCATCCCATGAGGTTGCACAAGGATATGAAGAAATAAAAACTGAAACAGTAGTAGCCAAATTCAAACTTAAGGATAAGGATGAGTATTTCTTAGCTTGGACTACAACTCCTTGGACCCTTCCATCTAATGTTGCTTTGACAGTAAATCCTAAAGAAACCTATTTAAAAGTCAAACAAAATGATGAAATATATTATGTAGGAAAAGTTTTAGCAAATAAAGTATTAGGTGAAGATTATGAAGTACTAGAGGAAATGAAGGGTAAGGATTTAGAATTTGTTGAATATGAGCAGCTAATTCCATTTATAAATGTACAAGAAAAAGCATTTTTTGTAACTTGTGCCGATTATGTAACTACTGAAGATGGAACAGGAATAGTTCACTCTGCTCCAGCATTTGGTGAAGATGACTATAATACAGGAATGAGATATGGTCTACCAGTTGTAAAACCAGTATCAGAAGATGGTAAATTTACTGAAACTCCTTGGGAAGGTAAATTTGTAATGGATGCTGACCTTGATATAATTCTATGGTTGAAAGAACAAGGTAAATTATATAAGAAGGAAAGAGTAGCTCATAACTATCCACATTGTTGGAGATGTAAGACACCATTATTATATTATGCAAAACCATCTTGGTATATTGAAATTACAAAGTTAAAGGATAAGCTTGTAGAAAACAATAATGGGGTAAACTGGTTCCCATCCTTTGTAGGTGAAAAAAGGTTTGGAAATTGGTTAGAAAATATTAACGACTGGGCAATATCTAGAAGTAGATACTGGGGTACACCACTTCCTATATGGAGATGTAGTGATTGTGGTCACGTAGATAGTGTTGGGTCTAGAAAAGAATTAGTTGAAAGAGCAATAGAAGATATAGATGAAACCATAGAACTTCATAGACCATATGTTGATGATATACATTTGAAATGCGATAAATGCGGTGGAACTATGACTAGGGAAAAGGATGTAATCGACGTATGGTTTGATAGTGGTGCTATGCCATTTGCACAACATCATTATCCATTTGAAAATAAAGATATTTTCTTTGATGAGCTTTTCCCAGCAGATTTTATAAATGAAGGTATTGACCAAACTAGAGGTTGGTTCTATTCACTTATTGCTATATCAACTTTTGTAACAGGTAAATCACCATATAAAAATGTATTGGTAAATGACTTGGTACTAGACAAAGATGGAAAGAAAATGTCTAAGTCAAGAGGAAATACTGTAGACCCATTTGCATTGTTTGACCAATATGGTGCGGACGTTCTTAGATGGTACTTGGTTTATGTATCACCTCCATGGACACCTACAAAGTTTGATGAAGATGGTCTTAGAGAAGTAGAAAGTAAATTCTTTAGATCCATAAGAAATGTATATAATTTCTTCTCATTATATGCAAATACAGATGAGATAAATCCAAGAGAATTCTTTATCGAATATAAAGATAGACCAGAAATCGATAGATGGATACTTTCAAAATACAACAGTTTACTAAAAGAAGTAAAAGCAAATATGGATATTTTTGAATTAACAAAGGTTGTAAGGGATGTTCAAGAATTTGTAATTGAAGATTTATCTAACTGGTATATCAGAAGAAATAGAAGAAGATTCTGGTCAACAGAATTAGATGATGATAAGAAAGCAGTATATAATACAACCTATGAAATTCTTGTAGGATTATGTAAGATGATAGCTCCATTTGTACCATTTATTTCAGAAGAACTATATCAAAACTTAACAGATGAAGAGTCAGTCCATCTATCATATTATCCAGAGGTAAAGGAAGAGTTAATAAATAAAGGAATAGAAGAAAAAATGGACCTAGTAAGAAATCTAGTTGGACTTGGTCGTGCATCCCGTGAATCAGTAAAGATAAAGGTACGTCAACCACTTAGAGAAGTAGTAATAGATGGAAAATATGAAGAGAAAATAAAAGATTTAGTTCCTCTAATCATGGAAGAGTTAAATGTTAAGGAAGTAGTATTTGAAAAGGATTTATCCCAATTTATGAACTACTCTTTAAAACCAAATTTCAAGGTAGCTGGTTCCATATTAGGTAAGAAAATTAAATCCTTTGGAAAGGTATTAAATGAATTAAATGCCCATGATACAGTGGAAAAACTAGAATCGGGTGAGAAACTAGTACTAAACCTAGATGGAGAAGATACAGAAATAGAAAAAGACTATGTATTAGTTACCATATCATCTAAAGAGGGCTTTGATGTAGCTATGGAAAACAATCTATTTGTTATCTTAGATACAACTCTAACTCCTGATTTAATCAATGAAGGATATGCAAGAGAATTCGTATCAAAAGTACAACAAATGAGAAAGAATAATGGATATGAAGTTCTAGATAATATCAATATATTCTATGATGGCTCTGATGAAATCAAAGCAGCATTAGATGAGTATGAAGAATTTATTAAGTCCGAGACTCTAGCTAAATCCATAGAACGAGTAACAGATGAAAGTCTAGAAAAGCAAGACTTAAATGGAGAAGTGACAGGAATAAGATTAGAAAGAATATAGTGGGACAGAGGACAGGATTAGTGTCCCATGTTGAAAGAGGTAGATGGTGAAAACTGTCTACCTTGTTTTTGTATAGAGAAAAATAATGTATGGGAAAAGAAGGGGATTCAGGAAAAGTGTAGAATAGTATATGGTAGGTGGTGATTAAAATTAGAAAGAAAAAATTATTGGTTTTACTATTGCTAGTACCTATATTAACCATGACAAGTTGTAAAATGGAAGAGTATAGTAAGTATACATTTCATTATGAATATGTGACAGGGAAACAATATTTTAGTTTTGAATATCCTAGGAACTGGGAAGTCAAAGAGGATCAAGTTTCTAAGGGAAATGAATTACTAGATGGCACACCAGATTTTGGAGTAACCATTTATATGGATAGTGACAAAGATAATAATATATATATTTTTGAAGGAATTTCCCCAAATATGTATAGAGACAAAACATATTTAGAAGAGGATTTTATAGTAGATGGTACTAAGAGAGGTAAGATATACTCAAAAGAAGATAATGATACAATTTATAAACTTATAACCTTTGATGATAAAGGTTCAAATCATGCATATCGCTTTTCCCATATTAGAGCAGAAAAAAAGTTTTACAATAAAAATAAAAAAAGAATAAATAAGGTTTTAGAAAGTATAAACTTTTAAGTTGAGAAGTTATTGATGGGGATATAGAAGATTGAGATATTTAAAATAGGACATATATTATTAAAAATGTGTCGTTAAACGGGTAGACATGAAATAATAAAAAAAGGCAAAAGATATTTTGTAAAGGATTATGAAAAACATTTATACCAATTATAAGGATGTAGGGACAAGGGGGACTTAGTATTAAGAGGTTTGGGAAAGCAATAGAATAAGCATTTGTTGGGTATAAATAGCATAGATATTGATTGATTATTTTATAAAGAATAAATTTGTGGGTGTAAAAGATGAAAAAAGATATAAATAAATTTTTATATTGGGCCCCTAGGGTACTATCGATAATGTTTATGCTTTTTATAGCAATGTTTTCATTAGATGTATTTGGAATTGAACTTAGCTTTTGGGAAATCGTAGTTGGGTTGTTTATGCATAATATACCTACCTTTATAATATTGATCGTCATAATCATAGCTTGGAAATATGAAATTGTTGGTGGTATAGCATTTATATTGGCAAGTTTAGCCTATGTAATATTTACAGCTCGGTCAGTAAAATGGTATTTAGCTCTATCTTGGAGTTTGATTATTTCTGGTCCAGCATTTTTAATAGGAATCCTATTTATGATCAATTGGTTTAAAAAGAAACAAATATAAAAAGCAAACAAAAACAACCTTCCATAATATTTGGAGACAGAGGGACAGGTTTACTGTCCCATTAAGATAATGATTTTCTTGAGTACAAACTATTATATAGGGTAAATATAAGAAAAGAAATCAGTAAAACATTGAAGGAGGAGAAAAAGTGAATATAATAGTTTATTCATCACCATTTTGACCTTGGTGTACAAAGGTAAAGTCTTACCTAGATTCAAAAAATATTTTTTATATAGAGTACAATGTTTCAAAGGATCGGGAAAAAGCTTTAGAAATGGTTAGTAAATCAGGACAACAAGGTGTACCAGTATTAGATATTAATGGAAATATAGTAGTTGGATTTAATCAAAGGCGGATAGATAGTCTTTTAGGAATATAAGTATAATAGGGGGCTTTCTAGTGTCCCAGAATGAAAGAGGTAGATGGCTTAGGCTGTCTACCTCTTTGTATATTTTGTAAAGGAATAAAGTTTTCTAAAAAAATCTATGATATAATTAAACCAAACAATTTAATGAGGTGAAAAGAATGAGACCAATTGATATGCATTGTGATACGATTTTAAGATTAATGGATGATAAAGAAAATCTAGGATTATACGAAAACAAATTCAGTATAGATATAAAGAAGTTGAGGCAGGGGAATTCATTAGCTCAATTCTTTGCCATGTGGGTAGATTTAGAAAAAGAAACTAATCCTTTAGAAAGATGCCTTGAAATGATTGATAAATTTTATATAGAAATTGAAAAAAATTCTAATGATATTTTCTTAGCAACTAATTATGGAGATATAATTAAAAATGATGCTGAAGGAAAGATTTCTGCTGTTCTTACTATAGAAGAAGGCGGCACTATTAAAGGAGAAATACATAATTTGAGAAACTTCTATAGACTAGGGGTAAGAGCAATAACTCTTACATGGAATGCAGTTAATGAAATAGGATTTCCTAATACAAAAGAAGAGTATAGAAATAAAGGATTAACTAAATTTGGTGAAGAAGTAGTATATGAGATGAATAAACTAGGCATGCTTATAGACGTTTCTCATCTTTCTGATAAAGGATTTTATGATGTAGCAAGATTAAGTTCAAAACCCTTTATAGCATCTCATTCAAATTCAAGGTCTACGAAAGAGAATTCTAGAAATTTGACAGATGATATGATAAGGATTCTATCGGAAAGTGGAGGAACGATGGGTATATGTTTTGAAAGAGATTTTCTAGGTGAAAGTGAGAATGCAAGAATAGAG
>CAYMGW010000159.1:0-5767 GCA_964390085.1 uncultured Tissierella sp. | reverse complement strand
GGCACAAAAAGTATATCTATCAAATTATGAGCTTGAAGAGGCTTTAAGTATATTAGAAGCTTCAATATCTGACGCTGGCCAAGTTATTGTAGATATCTATAGTAGATTTTTATTTGAAACAGAACTATTTAAAAGAAGAAAAACTCACCCACTTTCAGTAAATGAACTTAAAGAAATAATGATGGATGCTCAAAAGCAGGCTTATGGTAATGGATTAAACCACTCAGTGCTACACCCATATATGTGGCTAAATAAAACTCATTATTACTCTGCAGAACGTAACTTCTACAATTTTCCATATGCCTTTGGATTATTATTCTCCAAGGGATTATATTCAGAGTATCTAAAGCGAGGAGAAGAGTTTGTAAAAGAGTATGATGAACTACTAAACGCTACAGGTAAAAACAACATAAGAGACGTAGCTCTAAGAATGGGTATTGATGTCCATGACCCAGAATTTTTCAGAAGCTCATTGAGATTAATCCAGAAGGATATAGAAAAGTTTATAGAATTAGCAAGTAAATAATTTATTAAATATAATGCAAATAACTTCACTTTTTGGTGCCAGGCACCAAAAAGTGAAGTTATTTAATTAAGTAAATAATCATTAAATATGTTCTTGATTAATTCTTCGGTCTTCTCTTCATCATAAGTATAGTATGATTTTCCTCCCTCTCCTGGAATTATATCTGTTTTAATATTTTCCATATCAAGTTTTTTTGCACTTGTAGCAGCTTTTAATATAATATTGAGAGGAATGTTAGTCTCTATATTCTTATAATATGTTTTTATTAAATCCTGTATCTTCAAAATATTTTTAAACTTTAAGGTTTGCTTTATTAGTTCTTTCATAAACATCTGCTGGGCCTTAATTCTACCAACATCACCTTCTGGGTATTGTACTGTTAAATCATTATTTTTCCTCCACCTTAGAAAATCATGGGCATTCTTTCCATCTAATGTTTGTAGCCCCTTCTTTATATTTATATCTAATGGAGGAAATCCCGGAGTATGGTCTGTATATTTCATATCAAATGGTACATCTATCTTTACTCCCCCTATAGCATCTACTATCTCCATTACTGCATTATAATCAACCTTAACATAATAGTCTACATCTATGTTAAGAAAGTCTCTTATAGTTCTCATTGTAAGCTCTGGTCCTCCAAAGGAATGGGCATGATTTATTTTATCCTTCTTCCCTTTTACTAAAACTCTTGTATCTCTTGGTATAGATAATATATTTGTTTCCCCAGTATCAAAGTTAACCTTAAATAGCATCATAGTATCTGTACGGATGCCTTTATATTTACCTGTACCATTAGCATCTACACCCATCATTAAAAAGAGAATTTCATTTTTTACCTTTTGTTCTATTTTATTATCCTCACCTAAGTCAATATCCTTTTTGCCAGTATCATCTTCCACAGTTGGTATTGAATCATTTTTAAGAAAAATCTTATTACCAAAAATCGCAAATACTAAAACAAAACATATAAATGATAATATAAAAGATAGTAAAAACTTCTTTTTCATTTGAACACCCCAATTTTATTTGGAATCTTGAAACAATTTATCCATATGATACCACTCTATAAGTATTCAGTCAATATTTACACCTTATTAAATCAAATATAATATTCAATGATAGTAAAATTAAAATATCCATAACAATTTGTTATAGATATTTTAGTCCATTACAGTGTATTTAAAAATTAATTAATTCTAGAGTTTCTCTTTATCCCCAAATTAATCTCATTTCTTCACTTTTCTCAATTAACTATCATTTATGGTGTCAGGCACCATAAATGATAGTTAATTGTTTTGATGATTATAACATCTCTAAAAACGCATTTATCCTAGTATTTATCTGTCCTACATCTAATTTAGAGTAGTCTGTTTCAATATATAGATATGGCTTATTCTTTTTCTCTGAAACAAATCTTTTTACATTATATGCTTCTACATTAAATGTATGGCAGGCCTGAAGAACTACTTCTATTACACCATCAATTTCATATTCATCTATCATACTATCCAATGCTTCAAATCTTCTTGGATTTGGCGTCATAACTGAACAGCTAACATTTAGATACTTTTCTGTTAATGCATCTATTGGGTCTATTGTCTCATCAACAAGTGTAGCCTTTTCTCTAACTCCACCACAATTTTCAAAAGCAACTATATCGGCTCCTGAATCTTCTATGGTTTTTAAAACCTTATCTCTAACTCCTCCTAATGGACAACCAGTAATCAGTATTCTAGGTTTATTGGATTTTGTTCCCTTAAGTTCTTTTTCATATTTTTCTCTTAGCTCCTTAGTCCTTTCAGCTATGAAATTACATTGGGATTTTCTATCAAATTGAAAGCCTAAGGCTTCCATTGTCTCATTTACTTCACGACCTGATATTGGAGAAGGATTTAATTTGCCAAGTTCATAGAAATCCATAAGTATTTTTCTTTCTTTATTTCTTTCTTTTATCTCTTCTCTCAAGATTTCATCTGTAATCTCTACATTAAATTTTTCTTCTAACACTTCTTTTAACCTAATCAATTCCTGTCTCCAGTATCTAAAGGCATGGTCTTTATCTTGCCCCTGTGGCAAATGCATGACATGAGTTGGTTTCAGTTCTCCTAATAACTCGTACATCTTCTTCTTTCCATCACAGGTTGTTTCTCCTACGATTAAATCAGAAAAATAAAAATATGGACATGTTTCAGATACTGCAAAACCATAACTAGACTTTATAAGAGGGCAAAGGTTTTTAGGCAGATGTTGTTCTGCATGGTGTATAGGTGCATCAGATGTACCGCATAAACCAACTGACACCGCACCTGCTGCGTGTATAAGTTCAATCGGTGTATATGTACAAAAGATTCCTACAACTGGGGTTCCCTTCTCCTTTAGAGCCTTTACTTTTAAAAATCCTTCTTTCCTAGCTTCTTCGTAGTTCTCAAAATTCTCCGGTAATTTTAGCATGTATGTCACTCCTTTAACAATCATTCATTTTATTATATAAAATTTAATAAAGGATAATCAAATAAGAGTTTTATATAATAAATTTTTTAGTATAGATATAAATGATATTGTTAAATACAAATTAATTGTAATTAATTTGTAAGATAAAATTAGATTATTTAAAAGCATATTGTGATATAATCTATTTAGTAAACTAATGTCTAAAACAGGAGGTTGAATATGAAAACCAATATTTACGTATTATGTGGTGGAAAATCTGTTGAACATGATATATCATTGAGAAGTGCTTCAGCTATAATTAATGCCATAGATAGAGAAAAATATAATGTTTATCCAATTTATATTACTAATGAAGGTTCTTGGTGCAATTTGGGTTTATTAGAAGAAAAAATTAATAATCCTGATGAATTAAGACGTACTAATTCATCTACGGTGGCTCTTTCAATAGGAGAATTTCTAACTAAGGCTCTTAAAGAAAATGAAAAAAATCTAGTTATTCCGGCTCTTCATGGTCCTAATGGAGAAGATGGTACTATACAAGGATTCTTAGAATTATTAGATATTCCTTATGTAGGAAATGAAGTCTTATCCTCTGCCGTAGCAATGGACAAAGCCGTAGCTAAGGATTTATTTTCAAAGTATAATATTCCTCAAGTCAAATATCTCTCATTTATGTTATATAATTGGAAAGAAAATGAGGAAGATTCCTATAATCTAGTTGAAAAAGAAATTGGATATCCATGCTATGTAAAGCCATCTAACGGAGGTTCCAGTGTGGGTATCAGTAGGGCTGCAAATCGGGAAGAGCTTAAAGCTTCTTTCAAGGAAGCTTTCCGTTATGATTGTAAGATAATTATTGAAGAGGAAATAGTAGCCCGTGAAATGCAAATCTCCGTAGTAGGCAACAACAATCCAAAAGCTTCTGTTCCTGGAGAATTTATTATGGAAAGACCATTTTTTGATTATAATGCTAAATATATAGATGGTAAACTGATACCTGTAATTCCAGCAAGATTAGAACGGGAGGTTACAGATAAAGTAAGAGAAACTGCTGTTAAGGCCTTTAAGATACTAAATTGTCACGGCCTTGCTAGAGTAGATATATTTGTTACAGATGAAAATGAAATATTTGTTAATGAAGTAAATACTATGCCTGGTTTTACAGCTGTAAGTATGACTCCAGTTTTGTGGGGAGCTACTGATGGTACTACCTATGCAGAGTTAATAGAAAGGTTAATCAATTTAGCCTTGGAAAGATACAATGAAAAGAAAGCTATAGTAAATACGAGGTGAACGTTTTGATAACAAGAAATCTAAAAGAAGTTCAAAAAATGTGTGGTGGAACTGGATTAAAAGAGAAATATGAAGATATTGTCATTAAAGGTGTCTCTACAGATTCCAGGAATATAAGCCCTGGTCAATTGTTTATACCATTAATAGGAGAAAATTTTAATGGGCATGATTTTATTACCATGGCAATAAGTAAAGGAGCCGTAGCTAGTCTATGGAATAAAAATGAGCCTATGCCTAATAATGATTTTCCTTTTATTGTTGTAGAAGATACAACAATAGCTCTTCAACAATTAGCTAAATCCTATCGCGAAGAGTTAAATACAAAGGTAATAGGCATAACAGGAAGCAATGGAAAGACTTCAACTAAAGATATATTAGCAAGTCTTTTAAAAACTCAATACAAAACCCATAAAACTTTAGCTAATTTTAATAATTACATTGGATTACCTTTAACTATTTTATCTATGGATGAAGATACAGAAATGGCTGTACTTGAAATGGGTATGGATAATTTTGGACAAATTGAATTGTTAACTTCTATTGCTAAACCTAATGCTGCTGTAATCACCAATATAGGGGAAGCTCATTTAGAGGGTTTAAAGACTAAAGAAAATATTGCAAAGGCTAAACTAGAAATATTAAAGGGACTAAAACCTAATGATTTATTTCTCTACTATGGAGATGACTCATTATTAAGAAAAGAAGTAGAAAATATTCCAATGGATTACCAAGTCATGACCTATGGTGCCAAAGAAGATAATGATTATCAACCTGAAATAGTCTTTGTAAATGAAACTGGAGATTCTTTCTTTTTAAAAGAACCTTCTTCACCGGAGTTTTTCTTACCTATGTTAGGGGAGCATCAAGTACTTAATGCCACAGCTGCAATAGCAGTAGCTAGATATTTTGGCATATCCTATGAAAATATTAAGAAGGGCCTTCTGAATGTAGAGAAAACTGGAATGAGAAATGAATTAGTCCATACTAATGGATTTACAATTTTAAATGATTCTTATAAATCTAACCCTTCATCTGTCTTAGCAGCATTAGATACCATGTACTCCATGTTAGGGTATGATCAAAAAATTGTTGTTCTTGGTGATATGCTAGGTATAGGAGATGAAGAAATAAATATGCACAAGGAAATTGGTTTGAAAATCAACCCTGAAGAAATTGATTATATATTTACTTTTGGTGAACTAGGAAAATATATTGCTGAAGCTGCAAAACTAGGATTTAGTAAAGATAAAGTTTTATCCTTTGACAATAAATCTGATTTAATTCAAAAAGTTAAAGAAGTTGTAAAACCTAATGCCTTAGTTTTAGTAAAAGCTTCAAGGCCTTTAGCAATGGAAGAAGTAGTAGAAGGTTTAATGAAATAGAAGCAATAAGTAACAAAAACGGTGCCAGGCACCGTTTTTGTTACTTATTATATAACCTCTATACTATCTCCTTCTTTAATTACTCCACCTTTTAAAACCTTAGTAAATATTC
>CAYMGW010000158.1:0-5768 GCA_964390085.1 uncultured Tissierella sp. | reverse complement strand
GTACTGCTACTAGAAGCTCATGCTCTTTGTCAATTTCTCTTGCTATAATTGCCTTTTGCTGATTTCCACCAGACATACTTCTTACTATAGTTATTGGTCCTTGACCAGATCTGATATCATATCCCTCTATAAGTTTTTTGGAGTATTTCCTTACTGCATCAAATTTAATAAAGCCTCTTTTCTGGAATTCAGGTTGCCAATATCTTTGAAGAACTAGATTCTCCTCCAACTTATAATCAAGTACTAGACCATGCTTATGTCTATCCTCTGGAATATGGCTCATACCTACTATAGAACGTTGTCTGATAGATGCTTTAGTTATATCCTGACCACATAGTGTAATGCTGCCTGAACTGACTTTTTCAAGTCCAGTCAAAGCATTAACAAATTCAGTCTGTCCATTTCCATCAATTCCAGCCAAGCACACTATCTCTCCTGCCCTAACATCAAAGGATACATTCTTCACTGCATTATTTTTACTGGTTTTAGAGGCTACAGTAAGATTTTCAACTGAAAGAACCACTTCTCCAAGTTCCATCTTTTTCTTATCTACACTAAAGCTTATATCACGACCAACCATCATCTTGGAAAGCTCTTCCTTAGTTGTATCCTTAACATCTACAGTTCCAATATACTTACCTTTTCTAAGAACTGTGCACCTATCTGCAACCTCCATGATTTCATTTAGTTTATGAGTAATGAAAAGTATTGATTTGCCTTCTCTAGCAAATCCCCTCATGATTTGGAGAATCTCTTTAATCTCCTGTGGAGTTAAAACAGCTGTAGGCTCATCAAAAATCAAAATCTCATTATCCCTATATAACATCTTTAAGATTTCAACTCTTTGCTGCATTCCTACAGTAATATCCTCAATTAAAGCATCTGGCTCAACCTTGAGACCATATTTTTCACTAAGCTCCATAACCCTTTTCCTTGCTTCCTTCTTTTGAATAAAGCCCATCTTATTAGGTTCAACACCAAGAATAATGTTTTCAAGGACAGTAAAAATCTCCACTAGCTTAAAATGCTGGTGAACCATTCCAATCCCCAAGGCATTGGCATCATTAGGGTTATTAATCTTTACAACTTCTCCATTCTTTCTTATCTCACCCTTTTCTGGTTGATAAAGACCAAAAAGCACACTCATAAGGGTAGATTTTCCAGCACCATTTTCTCCTAAGAGTGCATGTATTTCTCCTTTTTTCAATTTTAGGGTAATATTGTCGTTAGCAATAATACCCGGAAATTCTTTTGTAATATTAAGCATTTCAACAATATAATTTTCCACGTTAACCTCTTCTTATCAATTATATTTTTTACTTCTTAAATACTAAATTTCTAATTTAATTTTTTATATATAAAATGGGATAGAAAATGGGGGAAAATTTTAGCCTTCCCCCATTAATAGAATCTTACTTGCATAAGGCTTAGCCAATATGGCAGGTAATTTAAATTTTTTACTATTTTTTACTATCTTGTAGTAACTACAACTTTTTTAAGATTTAATTGAGTAGTAAGCTCATCAGCAGTAGCGTTTCCTGATGCATCTTTAACTTCAATTTTACGAATAGGTGCAACACTACCATCTACTAACTTTCCAAATACTTCATCATACTTTTCCTTGTTGAAGGACTGGAATCTATCAAATGCATCTGCTTTCTCGTCTCCTATTACAATAGTTGGTAGACCAACTCCATCATTAGCTGCATTAAATACTGTTGTTGTTCCTCCGAATGTATCCCAGCTATTTGTCTTATATATAGACTCAAGAACAGATACTACTGAAGCTGCAAGGCCCTTTGCTGCTGATGTAATTACAGTTTCGCTATCATATCTTTGGTCAACGTCAACACCAATAACTTTTGCTTCTGATTCACTAGCTGCAGACATAACTGATTTTCCTACTGAACCTCCACAAGCAAAGATTACTTCTGTACCTTCTTGATACATTGTTTTTGCAGTTGCTTTGTTTGTATCATTTTCTTCGAAGTTACCAGTATAATGATAAGTTGCTTTTATTGCACCATCAGCAAGTCCTAGTTCATTAGCAGCATCCTCTGCTCCTTGAAGGTAACCGTATCCAAAAGCCTGTACAGCTGGAACAGCCATACCACCCATGAATCCAAGTTTAGTCATTCCATCCATAACTGCAGCATATCCTGCTAGATATCCTGATTGTTCCTCTGCGTACAATATACTTGCAACGTTTTCTTTAGTTTCAAATGTTGAAAAATCTGCTGTACGAGGTGCTCCATCAAGAAGAATAAATTTAACCTCTGGATATTTTGTTTGTGCTTCGAAAACTGCAACTTCGAACAAGAATCCTGGTGTTACAACTATTTTTGCTCCACCTTGAACTGCAAGGTCAATAGCTGCTAAATATCCAGCATCTGAAGCCTCTTCAGGTTTGATATAACTATATGGAATTTTTTCTGCTTTTGCAAAGGCAACTACACCCTCCCAAGCACCTTGGTTAAATGATTTGTCATCAATATTACCTTTGTCTGTGATAAGTGTGATTTCAGAACCTTTTCCACTTGTAGGTTGACTAGCACATCCTGTTAAACTCATAACTACCAACATGATTGCCAAAGCAATGGTTAGTGTTTTTTTCATTTTATACCCCCCTAAAATAATTCATTCGACTAGCGTCTTTGAGTTAATTATAACCTTTCTAGGGCAAAATTACAACCATTATATTGAATAAAGTCCCATTACATAGAAAAGGCTCCAAGTTTTTCCTTGGAGCTTTTTATTAGCATGGATCAGATTCGCCTACGTTAAAGCCAGCCTTAGCTAATGCCTTAATAGCTTCGTTTAATTTAGCTTCGTTTACCATTACTATTGGTCCTGTACAACCCATTCCGGATTCAGCATAGATGCCTGCTTTCCATAAAGCTTGAACAGCATCTTCTAATTCCATAATATCTATACCACTAATAGTAGCTGTTACTGTTTCAGCTGGTGGTGCTTCTACAACTTCTTCTTCCTTAGCTTCAGCTTTTTTAGTATCCTTTGTAAGACCTTTTAAAATATCTTTAAGTCCAGCTTTATTAGCTTTTTCAAATTCTTCCTTAGCAATCTTAGTTACATTTCCTCTTATTAATGATGCAGCATAACCAATAGCATTAGCAACTACTGGAGTACCTGATGCTCTTGAAATAATAAGAATTGTTCGAGCATAATCCTCTCCAACACCTGGTCCATAGCCAAAGCCTTGAGCTTCATAGCTTCCGCCTGTAGAAAATGAAGAGAATACCTTCATTAAAAGATTTCCTGTTAAAGTATCAGTTATCATTACATCTGGTGTACCTATTAAAAGGTCATTACCTCTCATAACAGTTCCACCATCAGCTCTTTCTGACTCTGTAAAGTTTACTGGATATCCTTTACTTACTAAATCTTTAAATGCTCTTTCTACTTGTCTTGCACCATCTACATTTAATATACCTACAGTTGGACTTTCAATTCCCATAGCCTTTGCTGCTATAATACCATAGATACCATTCTTAACCATAGCTTCAACTCTATGTGGTGAAGATGTTCCAGTAGTTGTAGCTAAGAACATTTCTCTACCTCTACCTGGAGTAACTACTCTACCAACAGTGGAAACTCCTATTGGGAAGTTATAGTGCATAGTAACACATGCTCCAATTTCTCCACTATCAAGTAACTCTTCCATTTTTCTATGTTGAGCCTCTTCTCCTTCAACATTATATTGAGTAAGTTTTGAATCAACCTTTGGTCCAATCAATACTACTTCAATACTATTATCCCTAGCTTGTGCCATTTCAGCACCTTTAACTATATTGTCAATACCTAATTCTGAACCTGCTACTGTAATACCAACTCTTACTTTCTCACCAAATTGGCCAGTTTCCATGGCATCAGCGATATCGTTAAATACTTTACCGATCATGCTTTTTATATTATTGTCTGCCATATTATCACCTCTAATCTTGAAGTAGATGAGAAGCAAAATCTCTCATAGCTTCTGCTACAAGTGTTCTAACTTCTTCTTGTGATACACCTTTACCTTCATCTAACTTTCCACTATTCTTTTCCATTACTATTGATGTACCATCGAATAGGTTAGTCATTCTACCTAAGAATAAACTTCCCTTTCCTACGATCATCGCTCTATTCATTTCACCTGCTAACATAGCCTCTCTAGCAAATCCAACAAATGGTGCTCCTGAAGGAATATGTCCTTGAGTTGGTGCCCATCCTTCCATACCATGTTTTTCTATAAATGCATCTATACCAGTTCTTTCTACTTCGCCTCTCTTAACACCTAGAGCTGCAATCATCTTGTAGTTAGCTGCTGGAACATCTCCTGCTCCTGCTGGTTTTGTTACGTCTGGGTTTTGCATTTCTACTGAATATTTATCTATATCAGTTACTTTTAATCCTGCCTTATCAAGTGGCGCTGTAACTAATGAAGTAACTACTGCCTGTGGTGATGAACCTGTTCCTACAGTATGTCTACCAACTAAATCAGTTCTAAGAACTGGGTTTATACCATCATTTTCACCTATAATAATTGCGAATCCACCTATAACGTCTTCTAAAATAGGCATTCCTTTCTTAACATGGTCCTTACCATTCATCCCTAATTTAGCTGTACATCCACCTGCAACTACCATAACCTTTTTATAAGTTCCTGCTTGAACTAATGAAGCTGCTGATACTATAGCATGAGCAGGAGCAGCACAGAATCCTCTTAGGTCAGAACCAGTAGAATTAGTAAGCCCTGCCATTTCAGCAACAGCTTTAGCAAAGTTACCGCCACCTCTTTGGTTCATGTCTCCACAAGCTTCTTCTGAACATTCTATTACATATTCAACATCTTCTGGTTGTAAATCATTTTTAGCTATTGCATGTAATGCTGCTAATACTCCAGATGCTTTTGTAACTAAGTTTTCAAACATAACATGAGCTGTTAAGTTAGTATCTACATCGTGAGCTCTCTTTACACAACCTACTACTTTTTTATCATTATATAGTGGTTCTGCATGTTGTTCATTAATAAATTTCTCAATATCTGACAATTCTACACCATCTTTTAATTTTGCAACTAATTCATCTTTAATTAATGGATGGTTTTGCAATTTTGTTTTTACATCTGCTGTAAATTCTTTGGATAATAACACAAGATCAAATGCGTCTACTATTTTGATTAGACCTATAAATTCATCTTGTGGCATTATTTCACCATATTTACCTTCTCTTTTTGCATCTTTTACATCCTTATCATACCATGGTTGCTCAACTGTTTTAAGCTCATCTGGTTTATGATTTCCAATATATACTTGGTTTGGCAAATAATTAACCGCCTCTTCATAACTACGTATATGATTTGGTAACTCTTTTAAATATTCTGACTCTGGATGTAATATTCTTTCTGTTGTTTGAGTTGTACCATTGTGAATAATCATATCTGGTGCTTGTATTAAAACATAAGATGCTCCTTTTACTACTGAATAATTCATATGTCCACCTCCATAAATTTTGGTATGTACTTTATTTTTTATGCTTTTTTTATAAAAGGGTGATAAAAAATCACCCTTTTATAAGTTTTATTAATTATCTTTTAACTTCAAATACTGTTTGGTCTGTTACTTCAGTTTGAAGAGCTTCTAATGCTCTTTCAACTAATTTTCTTCTAAGAGCTTTCTCTTCCTTAGGCTCTAATTTTGGATCTCCTAATGGGTGAGGAATAGCTATTGTTGGAACTATTCTGTTAGCTCCTACTGTTAATGATATTG
>CAYMGW010000157.1:1839-5854 GCA_964390085.1 uncultured Tissierella sp. | reverse complement strand
TTTATGAAAGCGGAGCACGCAATGCATACTTTAATTAAAATGATTAAAGATGACAATGGAGGATATAGGGTTAAGGATAAAGTCTTTATGGGACAACATACAGAGTATAGAATTGTCAATGATAAACATACTTTAGATGTAAATTTATCGGGAAAAGAAAGTAGCAATTTTGAGATTGGAGATATGGTTAATATAGAAATAGAGCATAGAATTGATATATAGGGAATAAAATAACTTCACTTTTTGGTGCCTGGCACCAAAAAGTGAAGTTATTTTATTACATAAATCTAGATATTTAGTATGATTTATAATAGTTGTTTGCAAATTTTTTCGAAAATAAGAAGGATTTTGAAAATTTATGTCGAATTAGTATTATGTCGAATTAGTATTAATACACCAATAAGAACAAAAGGGAGATGGGAGTATCAATGAAAATTAAAACAAAACTAATTTTATTTACCTTAATGATTTCTATCGTTAGCATAATTTCTGTATCAGTAATAAATTATGCTGTTTCAATCAGGGAGTTGGAAAAAGAAGTAAATACTAACACTAAAAGTATAGCAGCATTAACGGCACAAAAGCTAAATCAGTGGACTGCATTGCAAAAGGATTCTTTGGAAGAAACACTTAATAGTATAATGTATAACGATAACTATGAGCACGAATATTTATATAGGTTTCTAGAAAGCCAAAGCAAGAAAAATCCTGGTAATGCATATTATATTGGATTACCAGACAAAAAATTTGTATCTGGATCTGGGTGGATACCACCAGCAGATTATGATGCTACTGAGAGAACTTGGTATAAAGAAGCAATTGGAATAGATGGGATATATATATCAAAACCAGATATAGATGCTAGAACTGGAGATATGGTTATAACAGTATCGAAAGCAATTAAGAAAAATGGTAGAGTACTTGGTGTTGTTGGGTCTGATATTGCAATAGATTATTTAGTAGAAGTAGTATCTAATGTAGAGTTAGACAAGGACTCATATGCTTTTTTAATGGATGAAGAAGGAAATATTATTACTCATTTAAATGAAGAATATAAGCCAACGGCAGACAAGGGCTATATAAATATAAAAGATACATTGGATGGTAAACTTACAAACATAATTGATAATCGAGAATTATCTTTAAGGGATAAAAGAATTGTAGATTTTGATAATGTTAGTAGATTTTACTTTTTCGATAATATTGAAGAATCAAATTGGATGATAGGATTAGCAGTTTCAGAGAAAGAAACATTAAGAGTGGTTTCAAGTGTAATTAGCTTGACTGTAACTACTGTTATCGTTTTGCTTGTAGTGACAGGTGTTCTATCTTTAATTGTGGGAGGTTCTATATCAAAACCAATTATTAATTCATCAGAAATTGCTGAGGAAATAAGTAATTTGAATTTATCGACTGATATAGAAGTTAGCAAGTTAGAACGAAAAGATGAAATAGGACAAATGTATCAATCCTTTGATAATATTATTAAAAAGCTAAAAACATTTATGCAAGATATGGATGGCTCTATTAGGATTAATCATGAAATACATGAAGAAACATTAGATAAGATTGGCTATTTACTAGGACAAGCAGAAGATACTTCAGCTACAACAGAAGAATTATCAGCAGGAATGGAAGAAACATCTGCTACTACTATATCAATAAATGAATCTTCACAGGAAATAGAAAGAGCATTATCAGATTTTGCTGAGAAGGTAGAAGAAGGAGCAAATACATCTAATGAAATAAGCGTAAAGGCAGATAAGCTAAGTCATCAGTTTGTTCAAGCTAAGGATAACTCTTTAGATATATATTCTAATGCAAGGAAAGAAATAGAAAAGGCTATTACTGCTTCAAAGGAAGTAGAGAAGATAAATGTATTATCAAATGCAATACTAGAAATATCAGAGCAAACCTCACTTTTATCCTTAAATGCAGCTATAGAAGCAGCAAGGGCTGGAGAGTCAGGAAGAGGATTTGCAGTAGTAGCAGATGAGATAAGGAAACTTGCAGAAAACTCTAATTCAACAGTAGGAGAAATACAAGCAGTAACAGAAAGCATTACCAAGGCAGTAGAACATCTGATAGAAAGAATATCCATTGTAATGGATTTCTTGGAAAAAGATGTAGTAAATGATTATGAGATGATGGTGGATGCAGTAAATCAATATAGAGAAGATGGCTCTTACTTAAATAATATAATTTCGGACCTTAGTGCAACGGCAGAAGAACTTGCAGCAACTGTAAATGAAATGTCTACATCCATTAAAGAAGTGTCTATTACTGTGGAAGAATCAACATTGGCTACAACAAATATAGCTGAAAAGAATATGAACATTGTAGAAGCTATAAATGATATAAGTAAAATAATTGAGAAGAATAAAGATATATCTGATAAGTTGGAGGAAATAGTTTCTCAGGTTAAGTTTTAGTAACAACTTCACTTTTTGGTGCCTGGCACCAAAAAGTGAAGTTATTGTTAATTATAGGTAAAGTTTTGGCAAAAAAGAAGGATTATTAAATTCTATATCGAATATATTATATAACCAAATAAATTTAAGGGGGTAGAGCTATGTTTTTGAAGAACAAAAGAATCTATAGTTTTGTATTAGCTTTATTTTTAGTATTGGGGGTTATTATCCCGTCAACTGCCTTTGCTGATTCTGAAACTATCAAGATTACAATCTTAGGAACCACAGACCTACATGCTAATATTTATAATTGGTCCTATGAGGATGGTAAGGAAACAGAAGACTTTGGAATGGCCAAGGTTTATTCTGTTGTTGAGAAGGTAAGAGAAGAAAATCCAAACACAATCCTTATAGATAATGGGGATACTATTCAAGGCACTATACTTTCTGATGATTTGTACAATTTTAATTTAAAACTAAAGCAACCAGTAATTGATGTAATGAATTTCATGAAATATGATGCTATGACATTAGGAAATCACGAGTTTAATTTTGGATTAGAAATGGTTAAAAAGATTCAAGAAGAAGCAGAGTTTCCAATCTTAGCTGCAAATGCAAATTATAAAGCTGATAACTCATATTTAGCTAAGCCATATATAATTAAAGAAGTTGCAGGAGTAAAAGTTGGAATTTTAGGACTTACAAACCCAAATATTCCAAAATGGGATGGACCTAAGGTAGAAGATTTAAAATTTACATCACCTTTAGAATCAGCTGAAAAACATATTAAAGAAATGAAAGAAGAAGGAGTAGATTTAATAATTCTTTCCGCACATATGGGATATACTTCCGAATATGGCGGAGATGGAGCGGATGAAATTATTGCTAAATTCCCTGAAGTAGCAGCTGTATTAACAGGACATGCCCATTCAACTGAAAAGCAAAAAGTAGGAAATACTTTAGTTGGAGCCGCTAGAAATGAAGGAAGACAGGTTGTTAGATTTGACTTTGAATTAACTAAAAAAGACGATAAATGGACAATTGCAGATAGTACAGTTGATATTATTGAAGTTAAAGAGTATGAAGCATCCAAGGAACTAAAAGAATATGCAAAAGAATATCATGATAAGACATTAGAATTTTTAGTGGAAGTCATTGGAACAGCTAGTGAGAATTTTGCTCCAGAGTCAGAGATTCCAGGTATTCCAGAAGCTCAACTTAGAGATACAGGATTGATTGATCTTATCAATGACGTACAGCTTAAGGCAACAGGTGCAGATGTTGCTGGGGCAGCACTATTTGCATCAGGCTCTAATTTAAGAACTGGAGATTTAACCTATGCTAGTATATTTGAAATTTACAAATATCCAAATACTTTAGTAGGAGTGGAAGTTACAGGAGCTGAGTTAAAGGCTTATATGGAATGGTCAGCCGCATATTATAATACCTATATTCCCGGAGATATTAATATAAGCTTTAACCCTAAGATTAGAGTATATAATTATGATATGTTCCAAGGAGTAGACTATAAGGTAGATATTTCTAAGCCTGAAGGTGAAAGAATTGTAGACTTGAAATTTAAGGGTGAACCAGTAAAGGATACG
>CAYMGW010000157.1:0-1829 GCA_964390085.1 uncultured Tissierella sp. | reverse complement strand
AAATAATTATAGATATGGCGGATTAAAGGATAAGGGAATTATTAGTGGAGAGCCATACTTTGAATCAGATCCAAAGTCACTTAGATCCTATATTGCTGATTATATAGCTGAAAATAAAACTATAGCACCTGTAGTAGATAATAATTGGGAAGTTATAGGAGTAGATTTAAATCATCCATTAAGAGAATATATAATAGAACAAGTTAAAGAAGGTAAGATTGAGATCCCAAAATCAGAGGATGGAAGAACCATTAATGTGAAGGCTCTCAATGCCATAGAGATGATAAATGCAGGGCTTATTCCAGAAGAAGTACTAAAGGCTCATAATATTGAATTAGAAAAACCAGCAGAAAAACCAGTAGAAGTGCCTGTAGTAGAGCCTACTCCTGTACCAGAGAAACCAGTTGTACAACCTGCTCCAGAAGTTAAGGTGGAGCCTATGGCACAAAAATATACTGTAAAACCAGGAGATGTTCTATGGAAAATTGCAAAGCAATTTAATACTACTTGGGAAAAATTGGCAGAATATAACAAATTAAAAAATCCAAATCTAATATTCCCAAATCAAGTAATATTAATTCCTTAATATAACAAGTAACGTGTAAATTAAGCTAGGTCAATTTTGATCTAGCTTAATTTTTTATAAAACTATGTGAAAAACATCACAAGGTACATTGTTAAACTATTAAAGCACATAAGCCGATATATATGGTATATATAATAAATCAAGGGAGAGATAGTGTATGAAGTTAAAAGGAAAGCTACTAGTATTTACAACAGCAATTTGTATTATCTCGATTTTACTTATTTCAATTGTTAACTATTCCATATCCATCAAAAAACTTGAATCAGAAATAAATGATAATTTTACATTAAAAGCACATGATACAGCTCAAGAAATGAATAGATGGATAGCATTACAAAAAAATACTTTAGGCTCTGTACTGAATGTAATTTTACAAAATGATAATCATGAAGCTAATCATATGAAGGGAGTTATGACAAGCATTACAGCTGATAATCCAGGAAACACCTATTATATAGGTTATAGCAACAGAGAGACCTACTTCCCCGCAGGTGTTAAAGTAGCGGCAGATTATGATGGGACTACTAGACCTTGGTATATAGGGGCCATGGATACTGAAGATTTTTTTATCACAGAACCTTATATAGATGCTATAACTGGTGATATGGTTATTACTGTTTCTAAACAATTTAGAACTAAAGGTGGAATGAAAGGAGTAATTGCAACAGATATATCTATTAAATATTTAGTAGATTTAGTTGCTACAGCTGACTACGGAGAGGGTTCTTATGCATTTTTATTAGATGATAAAGGGAATGTCCTTACTCATTTAAATGATGAATTTAAGCCTAATAAAGATGGTAGTTTTAAGAATGTAGATGAGCTATTAGAAGGAAAAATGACTAGCCTCATAGGGAAAACAGGTATAAAGCTTAAAGATAGGGTTATAAAAGATTTTGATGGCGTAAATAGACTTTTTTTCTATGGAAATGTAATGGAATCAAATTGGACAGTAGGTGTAGCTATAACTAATAATAGTGTAATGGGTACTATTAATAGAGTTATCTTGTTTACTATAGTGGCAGCAATAGCTGTAATCCTTATATCTACCATACTAGTTTTATATATGGCAAATACTATAACAAGTTCTATTAGAGAATCAGTTAACATCGCTGAAGATATATCAAAATTAAATCTATCTCACTCAATTGAAGAGAAAGAATTAAAGAGGAAAGATGAAATAGGACAAATGTATCAATCCTTTGATAATACTATTAAAAAGCTGAAAATATTTATGCAAGAT
>CAYMGW010000156.1:1513-5871 GCA_964390085.1 uncultured Tissierella sp. | reverse complement strand
TAGTTAATTTAAAACAAACTGCCCATAGGGTATTTAATGCAATTAACGAATTTACACCACCAATTAATCTATTATTTTTTACCATCGCTGGAGCTAGCTTAAATATTAAGGTGCTTTTTACTGTAGGAATATTAGGAATTGGATATATTATAGCAAGGGCAACTGGTAAGTATATGGGAGCAACTATAGGAGCCAAGTTAGTAGGTGCGGAAAAGAAGATAGTTAAATATTTAGGTATGAGTTTACTTACACAAGGTGGAATTTCAATAGGTCTATCTATGGTGGTTAGGAAGGAATTACCTCAGCTTAGTGATTCTATAATTACAGTAATATTGTTTAGTGTGTTGGTATATGAAATAATAGGACCAATATTAGCTAAGATTGCTATTACAAAGGCAGGAGAAGTAGATGGCATGGCAAGAAAAAAGGGTAAAAAGGAAATAACAGCTTAAATTTGGAAAGGATAGGTGAGAATATGAACATTTTATTTTTAGTTCTCAATGAAGTTGAATATTTAGATGATATTTTAGATGCATTTGTAGATGTAGGTGTAAAAGGAGCTACTATATTAGATAGTCAAGGTATGGGAAGCGCATTGACTAATGGTGGTAAAGATGTACCATTTTTTGGAGCATTAAGAAATTTACTTGATGATGCTAGACCATATAATAAAACCATATTTACTGTTATTGAAGATGATAAAGTATTAGAGGATGCAATTAAATCTGTTAAAGAAATATTAGGAGATATGACAAAGCCTGGAGTAGGATTGATGTTTACTTTACCAGTTGGAAAAATCTATGGTATGAAAGATTAATAGGAATATCCTTTATAATATACTCATAAAATCATATAAAGATATAATTAAGGGAGGGGGCTTGAATGTTCGATGATTTTATGAGTGTAGATATTTTAAGGACCTTTGTAGGTCTGACAACAGCAGTGACAGTCATAGTTCAATTCACTAAAACCATAGTAAAAAAGAGATTCGGAGATTCAATCGTAAGATTATATGCATTTCTTGTAGCCTTAGTACTTACTTTTATTTTTGCTAGGGATTCAAACGGTATTCAAGGAATTGTATTATCTATTGTAAATGCATTGATGATAACAGCAGCAAGCATGGGAGGATATGAGGTTTTATCAGATCCTATGGCACAAAAAAGAAGATAGTGTAAAGGTACCTCAGACTATAAAAAATAGTGGAGGTACCTTTATTTATTATTATTTATATATTTAACTACTTTATCTAAAGACTGCTCTGGTTTCACCCATAAGTCAGGAATAAGCCCTAAACCATCAATATTAGTAAAATCCTTACTTAAATATATCTTATGTGATATATAAATGGGTATATTAGAATTTGGTAGATAGTTAGAATTGCAATTTCCTGTTAACATGCACCCATTTGTATTAGTGCCAACTATAGTTACATTATCTAATTTTCTTAGATAGTAGGCAAAGAATTCTGCAGCAGAGGATGTATTTTTATCTACTAGTATAAATATATTTGTTTTATTTTCTACAGATTTAAAGTCTTTATACTCTATGGGGCTCCAACCAGGATAATATTTTTCATCTTCATAGCTAGATATTTTTTCTAGACATTTATCCTTTACATCATCAGGTTCACTTTCCTTTGATTCAAACTTGTCTTTTGATAAGCTAATACTAGTATTTGTATATAGACCAGCTTCGATTATGTCTTTTCTAAGTTTTGTTCCAGTAAATCCTTCATACCATCCTTCTATATGAATTATGCCTCCACCAACATTATTTCTTAAATCTATAATTAGATTATCTTTTCCTCTTAATCTTTTACTATCTTCTACAAAATCCTCAATAGTGTTGTCCTTAGCTGTAATTCTACATAAGCTGTTTACTTCTAATATAGGGATACCATCTATTTCATAATACCTATAACTATGGATTTTATCCTCATATAGTGGTATATATTCAAATAGGCTTACTTTTTCCTCTTTTATAGAGCCATTAGATCTAAATAGAAGATTAAGTGGGATTGAAACATCGTCTGTATCAGAAAGAATTCCTAGATTATATATTATATTACCATCCTCATCCAAGGATTTTTTAATATAATCTCAAGGGTCTTCATTATTGACCTTTTCAAGGTAGAAGGGAATATCATCTATAATAGTATAAAAGCCTTTATTATCTTTGTAAAATGTAAAATTTCTACTACTAAAATATTTAGTATAATTACATAATTTATAATTTCCTATGGTAAAATGGGAATCTTGTATAAAATCAAGTTCGGAATAGATAATATCTAGAAATTTATTTACACAAATATCATCACCCTTTGAGGCTATTACGGACCAAATAATGTTTTTTTTAGCAGGAATGAAAGTATTGTCTCCCCCGAAAAATTCATATCCAGAATAACCGAATTTTAATAAACTAAATAGATATTCCACATCTTCCACTGCTTTATCTTTATCAATGGAATATATATTTTTGCAAGGATTATTATCCTCCTTATGAATTACTACGGGCAGTTCGTCATCAAAGCTATCATATTTATAAAGAAAACCATCAAATTGGGATTTTATTTTAAATAGGTATTCATTATTGGACATGAAATATTTAATGTTGAAACCGAGTACAACAATAGCTAATATGATTATAAATATAGATAAAAATTTTATCTTATTCATGAAATCACCTCATTATAAAGGAAAAACTCTCTATTAGCCTTTGTCAAATAATATTAAAAACATTCTTAAACTTAAAAAATTATTAAAACATATAAGGTATAACACCCTATATGTTATTATATTCACAAAAAAACAACTTTGTCAATATTTTCATTAATTAATATAGTAACTTATAAAAGAATTTTATATATAATAGTAAAGAGGTGTTTTTTATGAGTAATTTCAAGATATTAGAGACTAAAGAACTATTAGAGTTATTAAAGAATTATAAATATAAGCAACTTCATATTCATCATACATGGAAGCCTGCACACAGTTCTTTTAATGGTAAAAATCATATGGAATTGCAAGAAGGAATGAAAAAATTTCATATCAATGTTAATGACTGGAGTGATATTGGACAACATTTAACTTTGATGCCTGATGGACTGTGGGTTACTGGAAGACCATTTAATATTACTCCAGCTTCCGTTAAGGGGTGGAATACAGGAGCTTTAGCTGTGGAAATGTTAGGAAATTTTGATATAAAAGGTAAGGGTTTAGAAAATAACCTAGGATATGATAAGTTAGAAGGGAAGCAAAAAGAAGAAATTCTTAAACTTATCAAATATTTTGGTGAGAGATTTGGATATAGTAATGTTGTTTTTCATCGTGAGGGACCAGGAACAAATAAGACTTGTCCTGGAACTAGTTTAGATAAAGAAAAATTAATTGCTGAAGCAAAAGCATTAAATGAGAATGAAGAAGTAAAATATATTGGAGATATTAGCCCTTGGGCTAAAGAAGCCATGGACTGGGCCATAGAAAACAAATTGATAAATCAAATAAATCCAAAGGAACCTGTAACTTTAGAAAGATTTATTACTATACTTCATAGATATAGCAAGCTGAAAAAATGAGCCATAGGCTCATTTTTTTATAATGAATAGGAAAGTTTTACTTTAATATCCTATAAAAAAACTTTCCATAAATGAGTTATAAAAAAATCTACCCTATAATGTTTTGATAAAAGATTTTTAACTAAATTTGCTAAAAGTGTGATATATTAGTAGCGAAGGCAGTGAATTGTGAACTTATGGAGGTATTATAAAATGAATAAGATTATTGGATTTATTGGATGCGGAAATATGGCAAAGGCAATAATAGGAGGACTGATAAAGGCAAATTTGATTACTCCAGAGAAGATAATAGCTTCAGCAAAAACTAGGGAAACTTTGGACAAAGTAGAAAATAATTATAATATTAGTACGACACTAGATAATAAAAAAGTTGCTAGAGAATCAGATTATTTAATATTAGCAGTAAAACCTTATATGCACGAATTAGTATTGGAAGAGATAAAGAATGAAATAAAAAAAGAATGTGTAGTTATTACTATAGCTGCAGGTATTAGCATAGATTATATGAAAAGATATTTGGGTAAAGATGTACTAGTAGTTAAAGCTATGCCTAATACTCCAGCTATGGTAGGAGAAGGTGTAACGGCTTTATCCTTTGATGATAAGATAGATGGAAAAATGAGAGATGAAATCATAAGCATATTCAATAGCTTTGGAAGAACAGAAATCCTAGATGAAAATCTTATGGATGGCTTCACTTCTCTATGTGGTTCTTCTCCTGCATATGTATATATGATGATCGAAGCTATGGCTGATGGAGGAGTGATGCAAGGTATACCAA
>CAYMGW010000156.1:0-1503 GCA_964390085.1 uncultured Tissierella sp. | reverse complement strand
CAAGCGGTACTTGGTGCAGCAAAGATGGTTTTAGATACAGGTATTCACCCTGGAGAACTAAAAGACAATGTATGCTCACCTAAGGGAACAACAATAGAAGCGGTGGCTAAATTAGAAGGGATGGGATTTAGATCTGCAATTATTGAAGCTATGAGAGTATGTGGAGAAAAGTCAAAAAAAATCAGTGAATAGTGAAAAGTGAATAGTGAAGAGTTTTGGGTCAGGCTTTTAGGTCTTTAATCTTTTCAACTATTAGTTATTCGCTATTAGTTATTCTCTAAATAAAAAGGGGGTTATCATATGAATGGTAAGTATTTTTGGGGTATTATTCTAATATTAATTGGTGCAGGGTTTTTGCTAGATCAGTTTGCTATTATCTCCTTTAGTGAGATGTTTAGTCTTTATTGGCCAAGTATATTGATTTTAGTAGGATTACTAGGATTTTTGGATAGAAAATCATCTAAGTTTGGAAATACACTAATGATAATTATAGGCGCAATGATTCAAGTTGATAAATTGGACTTAGTAGATATAAATGTTTATAAACTAATAGGCCCTATCATATTAATTTTAATAGGATTAAAAATCATTTTCTCTAGAGGTGGATTTGTAGAAATTAATACTAGTAATAGTTCAAGTAAATATAGTTATAGCTCAAACAAATCAAGTAAAAATATAACCTTAGAAGATACTATTGATGCCTTTGTAATGATGTCTGGTATAGAGACTAATAATCAATCACAACAGTTCAAGGGAGGAAGAGCTACTGCTATAATGGGGGGTATTGATATAGACCTAAGGGGCGCAAAACTCCATAATAATGAAGCTCATATAGAAGTAAATGCTATAATGGCAGGAGTAGAAATTTTCGTACCAGATGGTTGGAGAGTTGAAGTAACAGGAGTTCCTTTGCTTGGAGGATGGAGTAATAAAACAAGATATAATTCAGACCCTAATGCACCACTATTGAAGATTAAATGTTTTGTAATGCTTGGAGGAATGGATATAAAATAAGCCTAAATAGGCTTATTTTTTTATGACCTAGTGATATCTGCACTACCATATTTTGATACTTTGTCTTTTTTAAAAAATAACTCTTGACAGATATAGAAACATAGTGTACTATGTAATTAACACACTAAGACAATAATTAGCGAGGTGAAATAAATGATATTTAATGAAAATCTACCTATTTATACTCAAATTATGAACTTGATTAAAAAGAGAATAGTTACGGGAGAATTGAAGGGGGGAGACAAATTGCCATCAGTTAGAGAATTATCTACAGAACTTAAAGTAAATCCAAATACTATACAAAGATCTTATCAAGAACTTGAAAGAGAAAACTTAGTTTTTACACAAAGAGGTATGGGTACATTTGTTGTAGAAGATCAAGTAATAATTAAGGAGTTAAAAAATAATATGGCTTCAAATGTGGTTAAATCTTTTATTACGGATATGAGATCCTTGGGATTTACTCCAAATGAAATTATAGAATTAATT
>CAYMGW010000155.1:1842-5898 GCA_964390085.1 uncultured Tissierella sp. | reverse complement strand
ATCTCCCATTAAATGAGTATCTCCACCGGCAACTTTATCCTTAATTACACCAAGCTTATGAGTAAATAATCCACAGAATAATAACCATCCGCAACCATTTAATGTCATAGTCCATACTGAAGATGCATATGCATTAATTCCATATTCAGGAGAACCAAATTCTATGCCCATTGCCTTAGCACCAATTGTAGCCGCAGTTAATTCAGTAGGCGCTGCTCCAATAATTGATAATCTTAGCCATGACATTGGTCCTCCAATTACTGCCATCATTCCAAGCATAACAATGAAAACTGATACTGCAGGTCCTATAGCAGAAACTGCTCCAACTCTAAAGGCCTTTATACATTGTTCTCTAGTTAAATTTACTGCTTTAACTTCACTAACATGGAATGCCTTTTTAGCAAAAATAATCCCTTGTATACCAGTTAGCACAACTACAGGTACTGCCATTATCCACATCCACGGATCATTAGCTACTTGCAAATAATCTTTCATACAAACCCTCCTATGGTAAAGGGACACTAATAAGTTTTTAGTGTCCCTTTGTATTAGTGTAATAAAAAATTATTTATACTACTAAGATTATTTATTATATACGCTACTATCTATACCTTCTAAGTATTTAATTACATTTTCTAGTGGCTCAACGTCTGCAAATTTAGCATCCATATCAAATAAGTTCCATTGAATAACTCCTGGTACTCTATCGCCTATTGTTCCTATTGGAACTATAGTCTTAAATCCATATCCTGTTGAATCCATTACTGTATGTCTAACACATGCACAAGCAGTAGCTCCCATTACTATTACAGTGTCAACTCCTAATTTATATAGAGTTTGAGCTAAATGTGTACCAAAGAAATTACTTGCGTATTTTTTATGTATAACTGGTTCTTCTGGTCTTGGTTCAAGTTTAGGGTCAATATCCATCCACTCTGAATTAATGTCTAGTGAATGCATTGGAATCTTTTCATCCCATCTTGGTAAATCCCATTGTTCTTTTCCTACATAACCAGTAGTTGTATGGAAAATAGGAACTCCTGATTTTCTTGCAGCTTCTAGTATTTTAAGTGCATTAGCACAAATTTCATTATTGTTTTCACATGTAAATGGGTGTCCGTCTGACATCCATGCTTTAGCCATGTCTACTGTTGTAATAGCTGGTGCCTTGCCATAACCCATTCTTCTTTGGAATCCTCTTTCCTTGTAAATCTTGCTTGCCTCTGCAAAAGCTTTTTCTAATAATTCTGTATCAAATCCATATTGCCCTTTATTGTCTTTGTATTTGCTATCTGCTGAGTATTTCACATCTCTACTAGTCATTAATAATCCACCCTTTCAATATAATAATTTTTTGACCACACACAAAAATTGTTAAAGATAAAACAAATTAGGCGCCAATTTGTTTGTTAATTGTTTTACTTGCCAATATATAAAGCAAGTATCATGCCAATTAATTTTTGCCTATTTTAGTAGCTTTATCAATTAATCATTTCTATCTTCGTTGCAATTATGCAACGTTTTTATATGAAAAGGTGGTTTTATCCCTTCATTTGAGCATTTCAATCTTACACATTTTTTTAACAATGTTGCAATCATGCATAAAATTTTCAAATTAATCAATTATTTGATTCAGAAATTTGATTTTCTAATCCATATTTTTTTATTTTTCTTGATAAGGTTGAATAATGAACTCCTAAGGCTAGGGCAGCTTGTCTTATAGATGAATAATTTCTTAGTGTTGATGATATCAAAGCTTTCTCATATAGCTCTGTCATATATGTTAGTTTTGATGTTACTTCTAATCCTTCTATGGAAAAGTTATTTTGTATTTGTTCTGTAATAACTTGTGGTGGAAGTTGTTCGATATCTACTTCGTCTCCGATATTCATTATAAATAAATATTCTACTAAGTTTTCTAATTCACGTACATTTCCTGGCCAAGAATATGATTTTAAAATATTCATCGCCTCTTGAGTTATAATCATAGTTTTTTTATATTTTCTATTTAATTTTTCTAAAAAAAACTGGACTAATTCTGATATATCTTCTGCCCTCTGTCTAAGGGGTGGAATATTTATTGGAACAACATTTAATCTAAAAAACAAATCTTCCCTAAAGTTTCCTTCTATAACCTCTTTTTTTAAATCTTTATTAGTAGCCGCTAACACTCTTACATCGAGAGAAGTTGGTGTCTTAGCTCCAATTCTAAAGACTTCTTTTTCTTGAAGAACCCTAAGTAATTTAGATTGCACTGGCAAAGGTAACTCACCAATTTCGTCTAACAATATAGTTCCATTATTAGCTAATTCAAACATACCTGGCTTTCCATCCTTAGATGCCCCTGTAAACGAACCTTCCATATAGCCAAACAACTCAGATTCGAATAATTCCTTTGGTATTGCTGCACAATTTACTCTTATAAAGGCTTCGCTTTTTCTTGGACTTTCATTGTGAATAAACTTTGCCAATACTTCCTTTCCCGTACCTGACTCACCATATATCAAAACTGTACTATCGAAAATAGCAGCCTTAGAGGCAAGTTTTATGGTTTCTCTCATAATGTCACTTGCATAAATAAAGCCCTCATGATATAGTGCTTGCTCTCTTAAGATCTTAATCTCATTTGTATATTTTTTGGTAAGCATTTTAGTCTCACTCAATTCATTTCTTAAGTGAACTAGTTCTGTAATATTTCTAGTATTGCATACAACCCCGACCAAAGACTTGCTTTTATCGTAAATGGGATTAGCTGTAGTTAAAGCAGATTTACCAGTTACATATTGATGAATTAATGATATCGGCTTTTCATCTTTTAGCACAGATAAAGAAGCAGCTTTATTTATTATGTGTTCTTCCAACAGCTCTTTTAAATTTCTTCCCAAAATATCCTGCTTTCTCAAACCTGTAGTAGTTTCATAGGCTGTATTTACATAAGTAACATTCCCTTCAATATCCGATATAAGTATACCATCTGATGAAAATTCCATAGCTGACATTAATATATTTATATCCATAGCTATCTACCTCCATCTATCTATAGGATAATAACTTCACTTTTTGGTGCCAAAAAGTGAAGTTATTAGAATCGAACTATCCTAATTTTACTACTACATTCTTTAGCATCTTTCTTATTGGAAGACTATAAGGACATTTACTTTCACATAGACCACATTCTACACAATGCACTGCCCTTTTTTCCATAGCATCATATCTTGTTTGAGCCCATTCCTTTAAATTATATCTAGTATAATATCCTTCCATTAAAAATTGTGAGGGTATATCTATACCTTGAGGACAAGGTAGACAATATCCGCATCTTCTACAAAATTCAGATCCTAAGGAATTTGCCTCTTCAAATAATCTTTCTTCTTCCTCAGCTGTCAATTTTCTTTTATCAATACCTACCAATGCATTGGAATTCACTTGTTCTAAACTATCCATTCCAGGAATAACTACAGACACATTAGGGTTGTCCACTATAAATCTAAGGGATAATTCTCCATTGGTAATTGCGCCTCCTGCCAATGGTTTCATAACTATTACTCCTATATTCATTTCCTTAGCTTTTTTAAATACTTCTTCAGCCTGACGCTCTACAGGATTATATGGGCATTGTATTGTTGCAAATTCTCCTGTATCTATTGCTTTATTTAATATTTCTGGATTATGAGATGTTATACCAATTTCTTTTATTATACCCTTTGCTTTTGATTCCTTTAATGCCTTAAGTGCTCCATTTTCACTTAAAACAAAATCTAATTCTTCAAAGCTTCTAATATTATGGAATTGAAATAAATCTATATAATTAGTTCTGAGATTTTCCAAGCTTATGTTTAGTTCTTCAAGAATACCATTATAATCTCTTTTCATAGATTTTGTAGCTAAGATAAATTTATTTCTACCTACTTTTTCTAATGCTTCACCTATTAAGTTTTCAGATTCATTATATCCCCTAGCAGTGTCAATAAAGTTTATTCCTTTATTATATGCTTCCTCAATTAGCTTAACTGCCATATCATTATCTACTCTCTGTATAGGAATGCCACCAAATCC
>CAYMGW010000155.1:0-1832 GCA_964390085.1 uncultured Tissierella sp. | reverse complement strand
AGTTTTTCCTAGTATTCTTTTCTCCAATGCTATCCCTCCTATTATAGAACTCTTGCTTCACCTTTATATATAAGTCCAGTAGTACTGTCTACTGTAATTACCTCTCCATCTTGTAATATAGTTGTAGCATTTTCTGCACCTACTATAGTTGGTCTATTAAGATTTAATCCCACAATAGCAGCGTGAGATGTAAGTCCTCCCTGCTCTGTTATAATAGCAGATGCTCTTTCCATAAATTTAACCATATCCTTATCAGTATCTTTACTAACTATAACGTCTCCATCTTTGAATTTCTTCATCAATTCTTCCCCACTGTTTGCAATACAAACTCTACCTAAGGTGGAGTCTTTACCTATTCCCATTCCTTTCAATAGAACTTTTCCTATTGTGTGTACCTTTATTAGGTTAGTAGAGCCAGAAGTTCCTACAGGAATTCCTGCTGTTATAACAACTAAGTCTCCCTCTTTTACATATCCCTTGTCTACTGCAGATTGAATAGATAGTTCTATTACATCATCTGTAGAATTACTATAAGGTGATAATACTGGATAAACACCCCATACTAAAGATAGTCTTCTCATTACGGATTCACTAGTTGTTGCAGCTATTATAGGAGACTTTGGTTTAAACTTAGATATAGCCTTTGAAGTATACCCTGACGATGTAGCTGTGATTATTGCAGATGCTCCTAGGTCCATTGCTGTAGTACAGGTAGCTTTTCCAATGGCATTAGTTGTAGATACTTCAGATATAGCAACCTTAGAGCTTAATATTTCACCATAGTCTAATGAATCTTCAGTCCTTGTAGCAATATTATACATAGTCTTTACTGATTCAATAGGATATTTTCCTGCTGCTGTTTCTCCAGATAACATAATAGCACTACTTCCATCAAGAATAGCATTTGCAACATCAGTTACTTCAGCTCTTGTAGGTCTTGGATTTCTCATCATAGAATCTAGCATTTGAGTAGCTGTAATAACTGGCTTTCCTACTAGATTTGATTTTCTAATCAAATCTTTTTGTACAAGAGGCATCTCTTCTGTTTGTATCTCAACACCCAAGTCTCCTCTAGCTACCATTATTCCATCAGATGCAGCAAGTATTTCATCAATATTATCTACACCCTCTTGATTTTCTATCTTAGAAATTATCTCTATAAAATCTGCATTATTTTCTTCTAATATCTTTCTTATTTCTAGAACATCAGATGCTTTTCTAACAAAGGAGGCAGCAATAAAGTCAATTCCATTTTCAATACCAAATAATATATCATCTATATCTTTTTTAGTGATTGCTGGTAAATTAATTTTTACATTAGGTACATTTACACCTTTATGGTTTTTTAATGTCCCATTATTTAATGCTACACATTTTATATCTGTACCATCAATTATTTCTAATACTTTCAATTCTACTAATCCATCATCTATTAGAATTCTAGTCCCTTCTTCTACATCATTAGGTAATCCTGCATAGGAAATAGATACAATGTTTTTATCCCCTAGTATGTCTCTAGTAGTTAATGTAAATATATCTTCCTCTTCAATTTCTATAGCTCCATCCTTGAAGTCTCCCAATCTTATCTCTGGTCCCTTTGTATCTAACATAATACCTATAGGCATATTAAGTTCTTCTCTAACTTTTTTAATATTATCTATTCTTTTTTTATGCTCTTCGTGGCTTCCATGGGAAAAATTTAATCTACAAACATTTAACCCATTTAGGAATAGTTCTTTTAGAATATTTTCAGACTCTGATGCTGGACCTATGGTACATACTATTTTTGTTTTTTTCATGTATTCTTCCTCCTTTAAACTAATCTTCCATGT